>NZ_BOLT01000045.1:0-9747 GCF_016861805.1 Lacticaseibacillus sp. 53-4 | reverse complement strand
TACCGGAGTCATGCCGTAAAGGAAATTGCATAGGCACTTTAATTATTTCACCTGTCTACTTGACGCGGACCAGCGCCATCTTCGTGATTTCCGAGTCTTGGTCCTATTTTGAAGGGGTTATGTCACAGCCCCCTTTTTTGTTGCCATTCGCGAGCGAGTGGCAATGCTTTTTGAGGTCGGTTTTGCCTTGCGAAACCGACCTGCACTTTGACCCCGTTTGCCGAGGCAAAATCGGGGGTGCCTTTGAACTACCGAAGGGAGTCAAGGGGGGGAAGCGGAGCGCCCCTCCTGCACACGGCCTTCGTCAAAAGGATGGAACACTATCGAAAGCCCAGATTGCACGCACGCTTGGCATCAGCAGACCCACGCTTTACCGAATTGCAGCCGAAGTCGCCGAAAGCATTCAGAATTGATGAGCAAAGCGTTAATAGACATTAAGCGTGGTCTGGTGTATACTCGGTATATACGAAAGGAGTGGTCAGAGTGAAAGTAAAAGCTAGAAAAGTCGGGCATTCCGTGACGCTCACTGTTCCGAAGCAGCTTCTCGTCGAAGAAGGACAAGAGTTTGACGTTCAGCGTAAGGCCGATGGGGCCATCGTTTTCATTCCGAAACACCGGAATCCATTTGAGGGCGACTGGTATAACGCTGATCTCAAACAAAACGACGTGCTAGGTGACCGGGAGGTTCTTGATAGTGAGTGGAGCTGAGTATATCCCGCACAAAGGTGACATAGTGAGTGCTAGATTCGATCCAAGTGCTGGCAAGGAGATCCAGAAGCGCCGGCCGGCTCTTGTCATCAGCAACGCCAAATACGCAAAGATGACAGGTCTCGCAGTCGTCTGTCCAATTTCCCATGCTGAAGGCAACCGCCTCAAATCTACTGGGCTTCTGGTTCCACTACATCAGAAAAAAGCGGACGGCTACGTCAACCCCCTTCAATTTCACACATTCGATTTTCGCCGCCGTCGTTTTGAGCTGATTGAGCGCATTGCCTCGGACACGCTGGCGCAAACATTGCAGACAATTAACGACATCATTAACGCTACCGAACCTTGAGAGCACGGATCTATTAAAGGCTGACTAACATCAGCCTTTTTTTTGTTCCGCATGAAATGAACCTCCGGCCCCGCGCTTCAAGGACCGAAGCACGAGTCCTCAGTGGTCATGCGGTGGCGCGGCCCAAGGGCCCTTTCGCGCTCACCGCGGCTACCTAGATTTCTACTGAAGGTTTGCAATCGGCAAAGGTAGCAAAGAAACCAGGTCAAAACCAAGTTCAAGTGCAGGCCTCACAGTACGCCTCGTGCACGCTACGCCTAACGCCGCTTCGCGGCTACACCGGAACCCTTTCACCAGCAAGGGGCAAAAACTTTTGCAAGTCCGGCAAAACTTTTGTGCTCAGATCACCCTTGCCGGTTCCAGGAACCCGGTGTTACGGCTCCGACGTTGCACGAGGCGGTCTGCGAGGCCGCAGTAGAAGACAGGCCCCGGTCAGGGCGGGTGGAAAAGCATTATGGGAGAGCGAACACAACTAAGCGTAGCAGTAGTCCAAAACGGTGAAGAATTGTGTCGGGTCTCAATTCATTATCAGTAGGGATACGGCCGCGTCATGCTCATGGACGCGCTTCACATTGGCTGGTCTTTAGAGTCTCGGCCATGTTGGCGCCATACAGCAGACGAAGACAAGCAGGTCGCTCGGGACATTATCGGTTATGCCGCCGGCGTTGAGAACTTTGGCGAAAGAGATAATCGCTACCACGAGAATTTAACCGAAATGTTCAACTGGTCAGACAACAACGACGGGTTCGCCGAGCTGACCGTGATGCTAACTGATGACAACGTAATGGGCCTAGAGTTACGTGTATACGACCACATGGGAACGGCTTGCACGCTCGCAGAATATGTACGGCGGAGCGAAAGCGGCGAATATGCAGACAGTGCTTTCCAGCGTCACTTCAAAGCACTGCTAACAGATATTGGTATCGACCTTATCGAGAAAATGGAGGTAGAAGCATGACCCAGCACACGTATATTGCTTATTCAGGTTTCACGTTAGCCGACGGTGCTCATGATTGGCAGGAGGAGGTGACCGCCACAAGCCCAGCGGCGGCCTTACAGGAGGCCATCATCAGCATTTTTGTTCATACGGGCCGCGTACGCTACCCAAACGAGTTTGGGGTGAACCTAGCAAGCGTCGCGGTGCCCACGCACGTCATCGCAAGCGCCGAACTAAGCGGGCTACCCGTTACCTATAAAGAGACCAACGAAAACGGCATGGTTTCATTATCTGATTGGCAAGTGATTGTAGCCTACCTCAAGACTGCACACGGCAAGGCCCAACGCGTTTTATACGAAGAAGGAGAAGAAGCAAAATGACTGAAAAAGAAGAGCTGGCGAAGACACGAGACGCTTTCACTGCAATTGTAGAGTTTCTCAGCGAGCGTGATTTTTACGACGTTCGCTACGAGGTAGAGACCGTGTCAGAGTATCTAACCATGCTAAACAACGAGGAGGCCGCGGTATGAAGGTAACTAACGTACAATACCGAGATAATCCAGCGGCGGCATTTGCCGCCTTCACAAGTATCATGAACAGCCTATCCAAAGATGATTATGCAGACTTCCGGCCGGAGCTATCGGTCGTTTCCGAATATCTCGCTTACCAAACCGCAAAAGCCGCCTTATCGGCAGAGGAGAAAGATAATGAAAACAACCTATGATGAAGTTGTCAAACAGCCCGTTGACCGTCTAGCTCAAACCATGCAGGATATGACATACTGCTACCACGAAACGGAAGTTCCCAAAGCCCACTACAAGAAGCTTCTGGGTAAGGCCGTGGAGGAGGTTGTCGCAGATAGTGTCAACGTCAACATGGTGAACGCCTACTACAAGACACTGGCAGAGTTCAACAAGGGTAATCGCGAATGGTACGTTGCCGCCGTGTTGTGCATCGAGTTAGGTCTCAACCCCAGCAAGGCCCAGTCAGCAGGAGCTGGACGCCATCAGTCGCCTTACGGCGGCTGTGGTCAGCCAACCAAAGCAGGGCTTCCTTGCCGCAGACCTGAAAACCGCATTTGAACAAGCAACCCAAGGAGTGTGATTGAAATGGCCTTACAATCGAGCATTTTAAGCTATCAAGACCGTGGTAAGTGGGGCAAGAGCAGTTACCGTGGCAACGTATCAGGCCACGTCATCAAGGACTTGCTGGAAACATACAAGCCGAAGAAATTCGTGGAGGTGTTCAGCGGCGGCGGTACCGGCAAGGACGTGGCGACCGACCTAGGCATTGAAAACAGCGTGCATCTTGACCTGTTGAATGGCTGGGAAGCACTCAAGGACGAGATGCCGGTTCAATCAGACCTTATATTCTCACACCCGCCATACTGGGACATTATCGACTACGCGACCCAACGCGGGTCATACGATAAGGACGACCTATCAAACGCCATGCCTACGATACGTTCATCGAAAAGCTAGACGTTATCAACGAGAAGATATACGACAGTTTGGTCAAAGGTGGCCGCCATGCCTTCTTGGTTGGAGATGTTCGCAAGAAAGGTCACTACTACTCAATCATTAAAGATATGACTTGGTACGGCGACCTAGAATGCCACCTCATCAAAGAGCAATTTCACACCGTTAGCGGCCGCAAGAGTTACGGCGGCACATTTATCCCGATTGCTCATGAACACCTACTGGTGTTCATGAAGAACGAAATCTGGCAAGTCAACATCAAGTACACCAAGGACTTCACACGTACAATGGCAGATATGCCGCACGCGACATGGCACGACCTCATCTATTCTATTGTCAGAGGTCATGGCGTCACTAGTCTAGCCGATTTGTACGATGCCTTGGCACAGACCGCCAAAGCCAACGGCTTAGATCCACGGGCATATATCGAAGAAATTCTACATGAATTGTCACAGTTCCCAGCCGTCCCTAAAGCGGCGCAACTGGAAGCTTATTTGCCTTGGAATCTGTCTAAATCGAGACCGATAGTCGACATAGCATGGACCACCAAAATATGAGTGTTAGACATTGCCGTTACTTGGGCGATTTCTAGCGCTCTATTAGTTTTCAAGACGGTCTGTTATTGGGTGCTTACTTTCCATTGTGATTTTGGTCAAAATAATACCCCCAAAGTTGTTGCCAACTTTGGGGGTAAACGTCACAATCATTAGACTTTTTGTCTAACAATTGTAGGGCACATCAAGTGTGGACCTTCCAAAGATAAAAACTATTAATCAACACCATTTGACACAGAGTCAAAGTTTTAATGGGTAAAAAGTTGCACTTGAGTTGACAATTCGTCTGTAATTAAAACATAGGAGACCAGCCTCTGCATAATCCTATATCAGTGCCGCACCCAGCCAACCGAGGAGCAGTTGGCGGCTTATTTCTCATGGCACCAGAACGAGACCGCGACAAAGCTGACCACTTAGACAGCAGCGCACCCGCGACTGGTTTTGTTCGGCAACGAGTACGTTGCTTTTACGATACGGGTGGTTGTTAGGTCATACCTTCAACTTGCTTCACCAGCTCTTTGTAGGCCTTTGCTAGCGACTGATGGGGCCACCTCATGGCGATTCAAAAAATTGCTGAACCCCCTGCGGTATACGCTGATCCACTATCTGTGCAACATGAATGAATCGCTCAGTCCTTTTCAGAATGCCCCCACCGACGAAAGTGAAACATCCCAACGACAAACACAATCCCCACGCCCATGAACGTTGCAACAAGATTATTTTGATCCCCTGTGTTTGGCAATTGTCTTTTCTTAGTTGCTTTTGCTTTGACTGCAGTTGGTTTCTTCTCTCTGGATGAATTGGTTGCCAGGTGCTGACTTTCTTTGCCAGCCAGTTCATTTTTGTCCTGCCCTTTACCCGTTTTCGCTTTTAGACCGTCAATGGCGGAAGTTAATGCCGTTGTGGTCTTATCCAGCTTCTCCTGAGTCGTGGCTTGTTCCAACGCAGCTTTCAATGCGGTTACTGCTACCGTGACACGTTGCCAGCTTTCCTGGGTGTAATTCGTAGCGTCTAGGGTCGAGAATTTACTAAGGGCGGCTCGGGCAGCACTCGTGTCAACCTTGACAGACAGTTTAAGGTTATGAATTGCATCAGTCAATTGCTGCGTTGTCGCGTCGATTGCTCGCTGCGTTGGAGTCGCCGTTTGCCGTAATTGCTTAGCCGCGTTTAATGCACTAGACAAGTTAGCCCAACTGTCATCGGTATAGTCTGTCCGATTCAGCCCACTCGCTTTAGCAATCATACTGTCCAAACTACCAAAATTGACTTCAGGCTTTTGGACGAGATTCCGAGCTGCTGTGACTAGAGTCTGAAGGCTATTATCAACATCTGACTGATTTGCAGCTTCATCATTCATTACCTTCTCCGCGACTTTTAATGCATCCTGTAGCTTGGCGAAACTACTTAGATCGTAATCAGCCGCATCCATTGACGCATATTGATCACAGACTGCTTTCAACGTAGTCTTATCAACTTGGCTATCATTGTAAGCCGCCAGTTCCCAAAGCGAAAAGGCCAAACCAGGCCGTGCCTTTAGACATTGAAGACGAAGGTACCGGACTTGCGTAGGCTTGAACTTTTCAACCTCGACACCGCCTTGGCCGTCATTGTTCGTTAACAGATCAAAATATGTTTCCCCGTCGAAAGAACCCTGTAATTTATAGACCTGGGCAGAAGCAATCTCCCACTGCAGAACAACTTTGTTAACCATTGTTGGAGTGCCAAGGTCAAAAGTCACCTCAGCATTATCAGTGCTGCCAGAGGCCCAACGCGTCTCAGTATTACCATCGTTTATGTGGTTCTCAGGATTGGCGTCTTCATGTTGAGTGGCCTTAACTGGTTTGTTAAGAACAAGGTTGGGCAGATCCTGACCAGAAAGTACCACTACTCGTTCGGCAACAACGCCACTGCCATCAACAGCCTTCGCCTGAACGATAACAACGCCGTCGTGGTTCGGAGTCAACAAGCCACTGGCCTTAATTGTGGCCAAATCGGTTGGCGAACCATTCAAGTTGACAACCGACCAAATAACGCGCTGGTCTGTCGCATCTTCGGGCAATATCTTAGCAGTATATTTAACTGCGGCTCCAGGCACACTGACTGTGGTCGGGCCGGATATACTCATGCCTATCACTGGCTGGGTAATTGAGGCTTGTCCAAAGATTGTCACCTCATAAAGGGAAGCTCCCCAGCTTGCTTTTTCATCTGCATAAACTCTGACATAACGCCCTTCAGTCGACTGTGTTGGCACAACCGTGACTACTTTAGGCGTGTTGCCTTCATCCTCCTCGACCTTGATGGTATGCCAGGTGTTCCCATCATTGGAGACTTGAACCTCGTACTTTGGTGGCCGAGCCGCCTCCCAGTTCAAACGAATCGCTTGAATAGACGAAACATGCTCTAAGTCTACCGCCAACCACGGGTGATCGTCATTCTTGTCTGCGATCCAGCGCGTTCCTGTATCGCCATCAACGGCCAAGTCGCCACCCAAATTCCCAGTCTGGCTAGAAACCGTGACTGGCTTGTAAAGGGATAACGGTGGCACATCCTGACCTGTAATCGTGAGCTTAACTTTGGCGCTGACACCAGAGCCATCCAACGCCGTGGCAACCAGATAAACCGTACCATTGGCTACACTAGTGACATTGCCTTGCTGATCGACACTAGCAATTTTGCTGGTATTACCGCTTGCATCTTGCAAGGACCAGGTGACCCTTGAGTCTTCGGCCGTTACCGGGCTAGCTTTTGCAGCGAATTGATGCTGTTCGCCTAGGTAGTCGAAACTCGTCTTACCTTCAACAGTGATCTTGGCAACTGAATCGGTACCGGGCTTGACTGTACGTTCAGCACTCGTGCCATCAACCAATTTGTTGTTAATAAACACCTGATTACCTTTAACGACTTGGGTACTATTGGCCGGTGCAAGAACGATAACTCGTGCTGAATCGGCAAGCATTTTAAAGCTCTGCTGACCGGAAACATTCCTGGCCAAATATGTTCCCGTTACTGAGTCATAAAGATCATGCTTTTCTTTACCAAGATCAATTTTGACGTTCTCAGTTTGTTTGTTTGGATTGTAGTAAAGATACGTTTGATACATATTATCCTGGTAGTAATCAGTCTTTGAGCAATCTAACTGAAGAATGTTAGACACATTAGTTCCAGAAACTAAAGCCCCTAAAACACCGGTGTAAAAGCCCCCATAGAGGCCAAAATTGGTAGCATTTTTGCCAGCTTTCCAACCTGTGGTGCGATTATTTTCGGCATCCCCGTTGCCGTAAATGGATACACCATTAGCTTGTTTATCCAAGGCCTCATAAGCCATGACATTACCTTCTGGCTTGCCAATATAGTTACCATCGGTCTGATGATCCGGAGCTAGTTCGGTGGGCAAGAAGTACCGCGTTGCATTAACAATATTGAGTGCCCACTTACCCGTCATCTTTGCATAACTAGGATCATATTTAGCAGCCGGTAGAATAGAGGTCATTGGATAAATCGAGTTAAAGAAATAAGCTAATCCACTCTTCGGGTCACCAGTTAGTCCGTACACATCTGTCCCATCGGCGGTGTAGTTGACTCCACCCCACTGCCGAACAGAACTACCAGCTGCAGTTGTGATCCAGCCAATATATTTGGCAGTATTGTAATGGGTGCCCTGCTCTGCGTTCATCCGGTTAGCCAGATAAACTGCATCAATCAGCATGTTCTCGTAGTACGGATTCTTGGTTAAGCTATCGAGATAATCCATGCAATACTTTGCATAGGTCAGATACTGCTCGGCCTTTTGGGGATCACTAGCCTTGAAAATGTTATAAGCATCATATAGAAGATATGCTGTCCCCACAGCACCGTCCGGCTGCATCCGATGAGCTGTGGTGACCACCTTCATGTTCATCATGTCGTAGCCTTGGATGTTGAAGTCACAATTCTTGCCACCCAAGGCATCAACCATCTTCACCATCTTATCGGCGACTTTTTCTTGCAAGTCTTTGATTAAATCTGGTCGCCAATCCTTATTTAGGTAGGCCAGACGGAAAAAATTCTGATTTGCAATCAACATGTACCAGAAATCATCAAAGGCTTGATACGCCCCCGGCATGTTCTGAAGTGTGCTCATTGAGCCATTGGGCACATTAGTAAAGATATTCGTGCCCTTTTTCGTCCAGAAAAACTTCAACGCATCATCCAGATAAGTTTCATATTTGATGTTAAGTGCATCGGCATCCTTGACTTCACCAGAAACCGAGCCTTGTAGCTCCTTAGGTAGTTCCTGGTTCATATTCATACCCATTAAAGATGCGGATATCAACCCACTGGTCACTGAAATCGATTCTTGATCGTCGGCCCCGTAATGCTTATTCGCTACGTTATCAGTTAATGGCCGGTCTTCACCATAAAAGGCCGGAAGCATGTAGCCGCCGTATCTGTCATCACGATAAATCGTCGAAAATGAGCGCAATGGATCGGTCGAAATTTCTGTTTTCTCGGAAAAATTAGTTGCTGCCGGATTAAAGACAAAGTCAATCAGCGCTTTCCCTCTCGCCTTCCAATCAACCAGCTTAAAATTATTGGGTAAATCAGGCATCGCATCAATCGTATCGACACTTCGCTGCACCAAGTTTTGGTGATCAGCCGCCTCATCAACCGTCGTCGCGTGTACAATGACTGACGTCGGCATGTTCGGTAATTGTGGTACAAGAGTAACAGCCAGCGCTAATGGTGCTAAAAGTAAAAGTGCTTTGGTACAGAGTGAATCCCACTTTTTCAACTATTGTCGCCTCTTTCCCTTCCTCAATTAAACTAGTTCACAATCAAATTATTTCCTTTTTTGCTTCATGATTTTCCTCGATCATCGAAAGTCTTTTGATTGTCACTCAGTAGTTGCTTCGCGTGCCTGTTCCGCTTGTTTGACAGTGACTTTTTCACTGACCTTCAAGAACGGCACGTAAACCGCGATGTTGATGACTAAAATCACAATTTGAACAATGACAGCGCGCCAATCCCCAGCGGTAGCAAGAAAACCACTGATCAACGGCGGCGTGGTCCAAGGCACCATGACGACCACCCGACTCATCCAGCCGGCAGCGGTAACCGCATAGGCAATCAGGATCCCAATCACCGGGTTCAAAACGAACGGAATCATCATTGGAATGTTGAAGACAATTGGAAACCCGAAGATGACCGGTTCATTGATGTTGAAAATTCCTGGCACCGCTGACAAAGCAGCGATGTCGCGGTTGGCTTTCACGCGAGAAAACAGGAACACCGCAATCAGCAAAGCAATCGTAGAGCCGGTGCCCCCCATCATGCCAAAGGTATCCCGGAAGGTATTGGACATGATGTAAGGAATAGGTTTATGGGCGGCATAAGCAGCTGTGTTCTTCGCCATGTTGACCAACAGCACTGGATCGAGCAAAGTCCCATTGATAACCGCTTGGTGAATACCCAACGTGTAGAGGAAGTTACCACAGGAGTAAATCAGCAGCATGCCAGGTAGGCTGGTGTTCATCCGCCGCAGTGGCTCCTGGATAATCATGGTAATCAAAGCAATCAGATTACTGTTCCACAACACAATGAGCAAAGCACTGATCAGAGCAAACAAGCTTAACGTCATAAGAGCAGGAATTAAGGAATTAAATGAATCCCCCAGTTTACAATTCAAGTGCAACACCCTGACGACTAGACCAAAAAGGCCATGAAGACCTATTCTTGTTAGTAC
>NZ_BOLT01000044.1:0-10894 GCF_016861805.1 Lacticaseibacillus sp. 53-4 | reverse complement strand
TAGCCCGAAGGGCCTGAATTGTAGCACGGTCGCTAAGACTGAGTTGTTGGTAGTGCTTGTGAGTGTTAATCTGAGAGCGGGTCATAAAGATTCCTGCTTTCTTGTCTGGTTGCACTAACAAGAATAGGTCTTCATGGCCTTTTTGATCTAGTCGCTAAAGTGTTGCACTTGAATTGTAAACTGGGGTACTCTTTTTTTAATATTATACCGAAAACGCCACCCGACGAAAATCCGAAGATTTTCCTCAGGTGGCGTCTTATTGTGGAGTTATGTCACAACCCCGTTGATGTCCAATTTCTAAAAGAACTGGCTGTTATTTCATCTTACTCGGTTAAGCCTTAATTCGTTGTCGCAAGCTTCTTATAACTATCTAGCGCATCCGCAAGATCCTTGTCTTTAATCGTCACATGCTGGTTCTTCAATACCTGACTGATAACGCGTTGCATGATGCTTGAATCGCGAGACCATTTAGCGTAAACGCTGGCAGTTAGCGCCTTTTTACTGCTAGTAAAGGTGCCTTTGGCGGGATGGTTAATCATTTTAATAACTTCATACCCGTCTGTCACTTTGACTGGTGCCTGCGTGTAGTCACCATTTTTTAATTTGTAGGCAGCATCCTTAAATGTGGCATCGAGCGTTTTATTGTTTGATTCAAAACTAATCTTCCCGCCGTTATCTTTAGTCGCAGTATCAATGGAATCAGTTTTCGCAAGCGTGGCAAAATCCTTGCCAGCTGCTAAATCACTGATAACTTGCTTAGCAGTGTCCTCATCGCTAGTTAGAATATGCTGGACAGTCACTTTGGGCTGATAGGTCTTCCAAGCGGCCTTGAGCTGGCTTTCAGAAACCTTTTTTAACTTTTTCAGTGCAACTTCACTTAAAAAGTTGGTTCGTAGGCTTTCCTTGAAGCTACTGCGACTGAAACCGTTTTGACTTAAGAAAGCATCGAAATTTTCGCCGTATTGTTGTTTGTAGCTATCATAGGTGTCATTAACTGTTTTAGTGCTAACCGATTTTCCATAGGCATGATTCAATGCACGATAAATGAGCAAGTTAGCAAGCATGGTCTTTGTCGTTGGTGACTGTTTGAGTTCCTTGTAGAAGCTACTTTCAGTTACCTTGCCACCTGAATAGGTCGCAACTGTTTGGTCGGCCTGATTTGACTGACAACCGCTTAGCAGCAGTAAAGCAGTTGCGGTACTTGCCAATAATACTTTAAGGCGCATTTTTTTCTTCATCGACTCGGTCTCCTCTGAAATGCTTACAGTAAACGTTGTGTATTTATTCTAGCGTTGGCAATTGAGAATTTCAATGCAAATACTCATTTTCTAATAATGCTAAAAATTTCAAAACATCTATAGTCTGTAAACGGCTAAATAACAACGCTAAAGGTTAATTTACAGATAGCAACATTAATAAAAGGTTAAAATTTCCGTTGAATCTGGTTCTTCGAGAGTATATAATCTTAACTACATCAAGCGTGGGTTTGATTTGGTTCTGAATCTTTTGGGAAGTGGAGGGTATTGGATGCAAAGGAAAAAGAAAGGGCTATCGATCTTGTTAGCCGGTACAGTCGCTTTAGGGGCGCTGGCTGTCTTGCCAGTCGGCGAAATCCAAGCAAAGGCGGCTATCTCGCAGCAAACTAAGGGATCATCACTCGCAAATACGGTTAAAGCCGCGACTGCTAAGCAAGCGGCCACTGACACAACCACAGCGACAACGAATCAAGCGATTGCTACACAGTTGGCGGCTAAAGGTATTGATTACAATAAGCTGAATAAAGTTCAGCAGCAAGATATTTATGTTGACGTCATTGTTCAAATGAGCGCAGCGCCTGCCTCTGAAAACGGCACTTTAAGAACTGATTACTCCAGCACGGCGGAGATTCAGCAGGAGACCAATAAAGTGATCGCGGCTCAGGCAAGCGTTAAGGCAGCTGTTGAACAAGTCACCCAACAAACTGCCGGTGAAAGTTATGGCTATGTCGTTAACGGCTTTTCAACTAAAGTTAGGGTTGTTGATATCCCTAAACTGAAACAAATTGCCGGAGTTAAAACAGTCACATTGGCGAAAGTTTATTATCCGACTGATGCTAAGGCAAACTCGATGGCGAATGTGCAAGCCGTATGGTCCAATTACAAATATAAAGGTGAAGGCACAGTGGTCGCGGTTATTGACACTGGCATTGATCCAACACATAAAGACATGCGGCTAAGCGATGATAAAGACGTTAAACTAACCAAATCTGATGTTGCAAAATTCACTGATACCGCCAAGCATGGCCGCTATTTTACTTCAAAAGTACCATATGGGTTTAACTACGCTGATAATAACGACACCATTACAGATGATACGGTTGACGAACAACACGGCATGCATGTTGCTGGGATCATCGGTGCTAACGGGACAGGTGACGATCCAACCAAGTCTGTTGTCGGAGTTGCGCCAGAAGCACAGCTACTGGCAATGAAAGTTTTCACCAACTCTGACACTTCTGCAACAACCGGGTCAGCTACCTTGGTTTCTGCCATTGAAGACTCGGCAAAAATCGGTGCCGATGTCCTCAACATGTCCTTAGGATCTGATTCAGGCAACCAAACCTTGGAGGATCCAGAAATTGCTGCGGTGCAAAATGCTAACGAATCAGGAACAGCCGCCGTCATTTCTGCTGGGAACTCAGGAACTTCCGGTTCAGCAACTCAAGGCGTCAACAAAGATTATTACGGTTTGCAAGACAATGAAATGGTGGGAACGCCAGGGACATCACGAGGAGCGACCACAGTTGCTTCCGCTGAAAACACGGATGTCATCAGTCAGGCAGTGACCATTACAGATGCCACAGGTTTACAGCTTGGACCGGAAACCATTCAGCTTTCAAGCAACGATTTCACTGGTAGCTTTGACCAAAAGAAGTTTTATGTTGTCAAAGATGCTAGTGGCAACCTCAGCAAAGGGGCAGCAGCCGACTATACTGCTGACGCTAAAGGCAAAATTGCCATCGTTAAACGTGGCGAACTTACCTTTGCTGACAAACAAAAATACGCCCAAGCCGCTGGTGCTGCTGGCTTGATCATTGTCAACAACGATGGCACAGCAACACCGTTGACTTCTATTGCGTTAACCACCACCTTCCCAACATTTGGGCTCTCCAGTGTAACCGGTCAAAAGCTGGTTGACTGGGTCACAGCACACCCGGATGATAGTCTCGGTGTCAAGATTGCCCTGACGCTGTTACCAAATCAGAAATATACTGAAGACAAGATGTCTGACTTCACATCCTATGGGCCAGTTTCCAATCTTTCCTTCAAACCAGATATTACCGCACCAGGCGGCAACATCTGGTCAACGCAAAACAACAATGGCTACACTAATATGTCTGGTACGTCAATGGCCTCGCCATTTATTGCCGGTTCACAAGCATTGTTGAAACAAGCGTTGAATAACAAAAACAACCCATTTTATGCTGACTACAAACAACTTAAAGGGACAGCGCTCACCGATTTTCTTAAGACAGTTGAGATGAATACTGCCCAGCCAATCAACGATATTAACTACAATAATGTTATCGTATCGCCGCGGCGGCAAGGGGCCGGTCTTGTTGATGTGAAGGCAGCCATTGATGCATTAGAAAAGAATCCGTCAACGGTTGTCGCCGAAAACGGCTACCCGGCAGTTGAATTGAAAGACTTCACGAGTACGGACAAGACCTTTAAACTGACCTTCACGAACCGCACGACCCATGAACTAACCTATCAAATGGACAGTAATACGGATACTAATGCCGTTTATACATCAGCGACTGACCCTGATTCTGGGGTTTTGTATGACAAGAAGATTGATGGAGCAGCCATTAAAGCCGGCAGTGACATAACTGTGCCTGCTGGGAAAACGGCGCAGATTGAATTCACACTATCTTTGCCGAAGTCTTTTGACCAACAGCAATTTGTTGAAGGTTTTCTGAACTTTAAGGGTAGCGATGGTTCGCGCTTGAACTTGCCATACATGGGCTTTTTTGGTGACTGGAATGACGGTAAGATTGTCGATAGTCTCAATGGGATCACTTATAGTCCTGCTGGTGGTAATTATGGCACCGTGCCACTATTGACGAACAAAAATACAGGCAATCAATATTATGGCGGCATGGTCACAGACGCTGATGGCAAACAGACAGTTGACGATCAGGCGATTGCTTTTTCGAGTGACAAGAATGCCTTATACAATGACATCAGCATGCAGTATTATCTATTGCGCAATATCAGCAACATCCAAGTTGATATTCTTGATGGTCAGGGCAATAAAGTTACGACTCTCAGCAGTTCCACCAATCAGACGAAGACTTATTATGATGCTCATTCGCATCATTACATCTACTACAATGCTCCAGCGTGGGATGGTACCTATTATGATCAACGTGATGGCAACATCAAGACGGCTGATGATGGCAGTTATACTTACCGTATTTCCGGTGTACCGGAAGGCGGCGACAAACGTCAAGTGTTTGATGTGCCTTTCAAGCTCGACTCTAAGGCGCCGACAGTTCGTCATGTCGCTTTGTCAGCCAAAACGGAAAATGGGAAAACCCAGTATTATTTGACAGCTGAAGCCAAGGATGATTTGAGTGGTCTTGATGCCACCAAGAGCGTTAAAACTGCAATTAATGAAGTGACGAATCTTGATGCTACCTTTACCGATGCTGGGACAACGGCTGATGGGTACACCAAAATTGAAACGCCATTATCTGATGAACAGGCCCAAGCACTTGGCAATGGCGACAATTCGGCTGAGCTGTACTTGACTGATAATGCATCCAATGCCACTGATCAAGATGCCAGCGTTCAGAAGCCGGGGTCTACATCGTTTGATTTAATTGTGAACGGCGGCGGTATCCCAGACAAGATCTCAAGTACCACAACTGGCTACGAAGCCAATACTCAAGGTGGCGGGACGTATACGTTTAGTGGAACGTATCCAGCAGCGGTTGACGGTACTTACACTGATGCACAAGGAAAGAAACATGATTTGCACACAACCTACGATGCTGCGACTAACAGTTTCACTGCCTCAATGGCGGTCACGAATGCTGATTACGCCGCGCAAGTGGATCTATATGCCGATAAGGCGCACACCCAGTTGCTTAAACATTTTGACACCAAAGTTCGGCTGACGGCGCCAACCTTTACTGATTTGAAATTCAACAATGGCTCGGATCAGACATCCGAAGCGACCATCAAGGTTACAGGGACGGTTAGTGCTGACACCAAGACAGTTAATGTTGGCGACACCGTAGTAGCACTTGATGCACAACATCACTTTAGTGTTGATGTACCGGTTAATTATGGTGGCAATACCATCAAGGTGACCGCCACCGACGAAGACGGCAACACCACGACGGAGCAAAAGACGATTACCTCGTCTTATGATCCTGATGTGTTGAAGGATGCTGTGACGTTCGATCAAGGTGTGACATTTGGTGCCAATGAATTCAATGCCACCTCGGCTAAGTTCTATGACCCTAAGACTGGGATTGCGACGATTACTGGTAAGGTCAAGCACCCAACGACAACGTTGCAGGTTGATGGTAAGCAAATTCCAATCAAGGATGATCTGACTTTCAGTTTCACTTTAGATTTAGGTACTCTTGGACAAAAACCGTTTGGGGTTGTTGTGGGTGACACCACTCAAAACAAGACCTTCCAAGAAGCGTTGACCTTCATTTTGGATGCAGTGGCGCCAACATTGTCATTGGACAGCTCGACAGATGCACCGGTTTATACCAACGATCCGAACTTCCAGATTACTGGAACGGCCACTGACAATGCACAATATCTGAGTCTGGCAATTAACGGCAGTCATGTCGCCAGCCAATACGCAGACATCAACATCAATAGCGGCAAACCGGGTCATATGGCTATTGATCAGCCCGTTAAATTGCTCGAAGGCAAAAACGTGCTGACTGTTGCTGTTACAGATAGTGAAAACAACACCACGACCAAGAAGATCACAGTTTACTACGAACCAAAGAAAACACTGGCAGCACCAACTGTGACGCCAAGTACCACTGAACCAGCCAAAACGGTGACTCTGACGGCAAACGCTGCCGCAACGGGTGAAACGGTTCAGTATAGTGCTGATGGTGGCAAGACATATCAGGATGTGCCGGCAGCCGGTGTCACGGTCACGGCAAATGGCACCTTCAAGTTTAAGTCGACTGATTTATACGGTAATGAATCACCAGCCGTCGACTATGTTGTGACCAATATCAAGACTGATGATCCTGCACAATTGCAGGCAGCTAAGCAGGCACTGACTAATCTGATTGCTTCCGCCAAAACGCTAAGTGCCAGCGGTAAGTATGATGATGCCACAACGACAGCTTTAGCAGCGGCAACGCAGAAGGCACAAACGGCGCTTGATCAGACGGACGCCTCAGTTGATTCACTTACTGGTGCCAATCGAGACCTGCAAACTGCGATCAATCAATTAGCTGCCAAATTACCTGCAGATAAGAAGACTTCGCTGCTTAACCAGTTGCAATCTGTGAAGGCTGCGCTGGGAACGGACTTGGGCAATCAAACTGATCCAAGCACTGGCAAAACATTTACGGCAGCGTTAGACGACCTAGTGGCACAAGCTCAAGCAGGCACGCAAACGGCCGACCAGCTTCAAGCGAGTCTTGCTAAGGTACTTGATGCAGTATTAGCAAAACTTGCGGAGGGTATTAAAGCGGCAACACCGGTTGAGGTTGGCAATGCTAAAGATGCTGCAACTGGCAAAACTTGGTATGCCGACATTGCTGACACATTGACGTCTGGTCAAGCCAGTGCTGATGCGTCTGACAAGCTTGCACATTTACAAGCTTTGCAAAGTCTGAAAACGAAGGTGGCAGCTGCCGTTGAAGCGGCCAAGACGGCTGATAAAGGCGACGATACAACCGGTACTAGCGACAAAGGCGGCGGTCAAGGTACCCCGGCGCCCGCTCCAGGCGACACAGGTAAGGACAAAGGCGATGAGGGCAGCCAGCCTAGTTCTGGCGGTAATATCCCAACAAAGCCAGCCACAACGACGTCAACGAGCACGGATGATACGACTGATCGTAATGGTCAACATACATCCGGTAAGGGGGCATTACCCAAGACAGCAGAGACAACTGAGCCGCCGGCGTTTGGCTTCTTGGGTGTCATTGTGGTCAGTCTGATGGGGGTATTAGGATTGAAACGGAAACAACGTGAAGAATAGCCTGTTCATGCGTCGCGTTTAGGGCAGCAGCGTATCGACAAAAAGAAAAGCAGCAACCTATCATGGCTTTGAAGCCATGGCAGGTTGCTGCTTTTTAGGCTCTGCGTCAACTGGTGTTGAAGAATAAATGTAAGCACCTAATAACAGACCGGATATGAATGCCAGCTTCTGGGCGATATGATTGCCTCATCAGTAAGCACCCAATAACAGACCGGCTTTGATTGCCCCTTGCCGGGCAGTATGATTGCCTCATCAAATCTAAATTGGTGAGGTAATTTTATGGATGAGAAACCTGAGATTGTTCGGATCAAATTAGAGGATGACCAGCGACGGGCGCAACTGAGCACTGCCACCAAGGCCTTCCAAGTTAAGATCGACACCAACAAAACCGTCGTAGTCTATAACCATATCCAGGGCTATATCCTGGATGCCTTGATGAAGGCGGTGTTCGCTAATGCTCATTGATATCCACAAACTCAGCGGCATTTATTTGATTTGCGGTAAGACCGACTTGCGTCGTGGTATTGAAGGCCTGGCTGGAGTTATCCAAGATGAATATCAACTTGATCCGTACAGTCGCGCGTTGTTTCTATTTTGCGGGACCCGCAAGGATCGTTTCAAAGCCCTATATTGGGCCGGCGATGGTTTTATCCTGCTCTACAAGCGAATTGAGGACGGCCGGCTACAGTGGCCGACGAACCAAAATGAGGTTAAGAAACTCCACGCTAAGCAATTGGAGCGTCTTTTATCTGGTTGGGGACTGGAGTCGACGGTAAACCAATTTTGCCCACGAAATAATGGTAGAAAGCCCGCCGTACCAGTGGTACACTCGACCCAACATCAATGAAATGAGGGCTACGCCCATGGCCATTACGACAGAAGATCTGCTCAAACAGGCACTCGAGCAAAATCGGAAACTCATGAAACAAGTTCAGACGCTCACCGAGCAGGTCGCTTATTTAAATCGGAAACTCTACGGCTCCCATTCAGAAAAGATGACCGATCCTAATCAGTTGTCTCTTCTGGGAGATAACAGTGTTTTTACCGACCCAGAGCAGACTGGGCAACAAAGCGAAGAAATAGTCGTAGTAAAAGCTAAGCGCAAGCCGAAAAGCAGTCGCGGTGAATCAATCGATCCAAAATTGCCCATCGAGGAAACCGTGATCACTCGAGAAAGTGAGTTGTGCGATCATGGTCATCAACTGACTAAAGTTGGCAAGCATCTCGTGCGCGAAGTGGTCCACCACATACCAGGCAGATTGTATGTTGAGCGTCTCTTTGAAGAGACATATAAGTGTCCGGAATGTGAGCTTGAGGATGGTGTGAGTCACCTGTATCAAGGACAAGCGCCGCAGGCGTTGTTCCCGCACAGTCTCGCGACCTCGTCGCTAGTCGCTGAGTTACTCTACCAGAAATACGCGCTGGGTACGCCGCTTTATCGTCAGATATTAGAATGGCGCCGAGCGGGTCTTCTACTCAGTGAGACGACCATGACAAACTGGGTAATCAACGCGGCAGAAATCGTCAGACCAGTCTATGACCTGATGCACGAGTACCTCCTGTCAGAGCGGTTCCTGCAAGGCGATGAAACACCGTTCCAAGTGCTGAGAGAACCGGGCAAGTCAGCCAAGAGTAAATCGTACATTTGGGTAGAACGCAGCATTCGCCTTGCCGACCAGCAGGTCGTCTACTACGCTTATGGCAACACCCGCTCTGGTAAGTTCGCGCAGCGAATATACTCAGGCTATACTGGGGTCCTGCAGTGTGATGGCTATGCCGGATATAATCTTCTTGGCGACAGCGTCATCCGTGTTGGTTGTTGGGCGCATGTTCGGCGTAAATTCTACGACGACGCAGCGAAGGTCAAAGGCAAATTTACCAGCGCGAAACCGCTAGAGCTGCTCAACCAGATGTTCCACCTTGAGACACAATGGGCGCTCTTATCACCGGCCGAGCGCCTGAAATGTTGACTGGCGAAACTAAAGCCTCTGATTGATCAGTTCTGGGCTTGGTGTGATCAGGCCGCGCCGGCGCCGAAATCGCGACTGGGCATCGCCCTGACCTACGCTTTGAATCAGCGGCGCATGCTCAATCGAGTCTTGGAGTTTGGCGAGATTGATTTGAGCAACAATGCATCAGAGCGGAACATGAAGTCCTTCGTGATTGGGCGAAAGAACTGGCTGTTCGCCACCAGCCCAAAGGGTGCCGAGGCCAACGCCATCTGGATGACGATTGTTGAGACCGCAAAGGCCAACGGACTGGATCCAAGAACTTACATCGAACGTCTTCTGCACGAGCTGTCGCAGCTTCCCACTTCTCCTACGAGAGAACAAGCTGAGTCTTATTTACCTTGGAATCAGTATCTGAAGCCATCAAAACAAGAGATTGCTTGAACAACGAAGGGGCGTAATCCGAGAATGCGGATTACGCCCCTTCTTAGTTTGCAAGGCGGTCGGTTATTGGGTGCTTACGATCTTGCGCGAGTTCTAGAATCCGGCGATAATGAATAGCCATAACAAAAACCTCCAATATATTTTATGTACGCGGTTACATACCGCGTAATCATAGTATATCGGAGGCTCTTTAATTTATGAATGGTAACTTGCTTGGCAGAAGGTGGTAACTTGGGCGGCACTCGGTGGCAACATCTATGGCACGAGTGGCAACATCCGGTGGCCGCCTTCACTTGAAACAACGGATTCTGCGGATCTTTGCGGAATTTAAGCAGCGATACGGTGTTATGAAAATCCACCATGAATTGAATCTGGAACTTCAACCACTGCAGCTTCGGTGCAGTCCACGACGGATTTCCCGGCTCATGAAGGAACTTCTAAACAAAGTATAACAAAACTGCTTGCTAATGAATACTGAATGACATGAAATAAACACTGTATGAGTTTGGACACTAAAAAGTTCTTCGACTTACTCGGTTGAATTTGTTTTAAAAACCCTAGGCGATTTGAATGCCAGCCTCTAAGGTGTTATCCAATTTATAGATTCGTTCAACATCAATGACCACTACGCCAGCGCGTGGGAAACGGTCAAAAATGTTAGTTTGATCTAAAATATGATTAGCAAAATCATCTGTTTCATGAATATGAGCCGTTCCCTCAAAGCGAAATCCCTGTTGAGCTCCTCTATCAGCAACCGCAACCGCTGCCAAATGGTTGCTCGAGAGATTATCATAGGCTTGCCTGAAGGTATGCTCAAAGTAGATTAAATGTGAGTCATCTAAGACATGTAGTGAGCCCTTGGGACCAACTTGAGGTTTGCCATCTATTCCTGTTGTTGCTAGGAAGGGGAGCTGACTCTTTAACATATTCTTCATTTCTTCTGTAAGATTTACCATTTAATTTTCTCCGATCAACACGACATTACGCTTTCCAGTTACTTTTAGTAAGTATATTGCCGATATTCTGTTTTGTCAATATCCTATTTTGTCAATCCTATGTCCCCAGATGAACACCGCAGACTAGGATTGCTGAAAGGCTAACAAGATCCTTTTGCTTTTTAGATTAGTTAGGCAAACGTGTTTATATCCTTGGTCATACTCAGGATAGATGGGCATTGTGAGTGCAACGGGACTTAGTTGCTTGTATGCTAGGCAATGTTGGCCTTGATACAGAGGATCACACTGTTTCTGATCTGGATGATAACC
>NZ_BOLT01000043.1:0-11521 GCF_016861805.1 Lacticaseibacillus sp. 53-4 | reverse complement strand
TTTTCAGCGTATCAAGAAGTCGACCAATTGTTAGCGGCATAGGCTACAACCACTAAACACAGTCACTTTGATCTACGATTAATTTCAACTTTGCACCGGAACCGTTTATAGTATCATCATTTTTTTCGCGACGACAGTTTCGGTCACTACAGGAAAAAATCATCACTCACGTTTCTGATTGGTTAACAATTTTTTGTCCCTAGTAGAAAGAAAAAAACGTGGCGATTGCAAGGGCCCGTGGGCTCGCTGCCACATAACGTTGAACAGCCCACTTTCGGTCTGTGAAAACAGACTGTGGCCCTGACTTGTTTTAAATAAGCAGAGTGGGCTAAACTAACTGCCATTATCTGAGGTGATCACGTTTTATGATCCGATAGACGGTGCTACGGCCAATACCCGTTATCAGGGCCACCTCTTTGATTGGTGTGCCAGCAGCCAAAAGAACCCGATGGGCGTTAAGTCTCATCGGGTTCTCGGTCGTGGACGAATTAAAAGAATCGATAGCAGCATAATCATCAGCCCAGGCTCAATCGCTGGTTAGTTGACTATCTTTCAGATTGTTTGCACCAGAACCGTCACGGCAACATAGCACCAGGATAATATTTTGCAGAATTGTTTACATCTAGTATTTAAAACTATATAATGCAATTATTAAAACCGTGGAGGACTGAACATTGCCAAAAAGAATTGCAATTCTCGTTGATTCTGGATCAGACGTTCCTCAAAGCGTGCTCGAAGCGCACAACAATATTGTCGTTGTCCCACTCAATATTACGATGGATGGTCATAATTACCGTGACGCTGTTGATATCACACCAGATGAATTTTATTCAGCCTTGATGCAGGCAAAAACCCTTCCCCAGACGGCTAGCCCCTCACCACAAGCCGCTAAAGCCGCAATGAATGAGCTGTTCGCAACTGGCTATCAACAAATCCTCGGCATCACGATCTCCAGTGGCTTATCCATCACCAACCGGACCTTTCAACTTGCGGCACAGGACTTTGCAGCTGACCAAGTCACAATTCTCGATACGAAAAGTATCGGAATTGGCAGTGGTATTCAGGTGGCCTATGCCGCATCATTAATTTGCTCAGGAGAATCCTTTCAACAAGTGATTGAAAAAGTGACGGCCTCAATCGACAAAAGCCGCGTATATTTTTATGTCCCGACTTTGAAGTACCTCAGTGCAGGTGGTCGGATTGGCAAAGTTGCCAGCCTGGTCGGATCGGTTTTGAAAATCAAGCCGGTGATCTCATGTGACTCAAAGGGGATATACTACCCTATTTTTAAGGCCCGTTCCGAAGAAAAAGCGCTTCAGAAACTGGTGGCGCAAGTCAAAAAGGATTGTTGCAATAGCGCTCACTTTTGTTTAGGGGTGGCCCATGGTCAAAATCCGGCTCTGGTTAAAAAGCTGGCGGCTGAATTAAAGGCAGCGACGGGCCAAAGAGTGGATTTTGTTGGAGAAATTTCACCGTCTTTAGGGGTTCATACAGGTCCAGGGTTAATCGGGGCGACTATTCTGTCGTATTAACCGTCAAGATTTAAGGATTTAGGTGTCAACGTGTACTTGATCCCGTCCCGAATTCAAGAAAAAACGGCAAATAATCCGGAAGCATTTGCCATTTTTTTATGTGGAGCGCTTATAACAAGCAATCAAAGTGAATTCTGAGCTGATTTGCAGCCCTCAGTCAGATAATTTCCTAGCTTAGATGCTTCTCCTCAGCATTTTATTGCGAGTATCAGGCGTAAATATTGCAACCCGCGTTTTAGAATTAAGTTAGCCACCCCCGCCTCCAAATTCGGGCGATAAAAAACACCAAGCCGATAAGACCTGTTATCATTGAAGTTCCTACACAACCAATGAAAGAGGTATCGTCTTGATGCAAGATCAGCTTATCACGCCGCACACCAAAGGTCACCACCTAACATTACTTGAACGAGGAGAAATTGCCGCCCTCCACGCCCGTGGCGAGTCTAACCGCCAGATTGCCACGCGCCTTGGTATCAGTCGCCAGACTATCGCCAACGAACTCTCTCGCGGTCAGATCGACCAAGTCAAGAAGGTCAACGGCAAGTTGCGATACTACCGCGTGTACAGCCCGAAAACAGCCCAGATACGTTACCAGGCGAACCGCCAGCGCTGCCGCCGTCCGCTTAAGCTCGCGAAGGTCCAGGACTTTATCGCCTACTTCACGACTCGCTTTCGTGAAGACGGCTGGTCGCCCGATGCAGCGGTTGGTAGGGTCAAGGCCCAGGGTCTGTGTTTACCCGATGAGATGGTCTGTACGGCAACGCTCTACAACTACATCGAGGCGCAGCTGCTGGGGGTAAGGAACATCGATTTTCTGGAGAAAACCGGCCGGCGCGTGAAGCACAAGGCCAACCACAAGTTCAAACGCATGCTGACGGCCGCAGTATCGACGACCGGCCTAAGCGCGTCGACAATCGCAGAGAGTTCGGCAATTTCGAGCTAGACACCGTGGTGGGTAAGCGCAACGGCCAGGAAAGCGTGCTGATGACGCTGATTGAGCGTAAGACGTGCTTCCAGTTCGTGCGCCTGATCGATGGTCGTGATGCGGACTCGGTCAACCATGCCATGCGTGCAATTGTTAAAGACCACGGCGATATCATCAAGACCATCACGGCGGACAACGGCTCAGAGTTCGCAGACTTGTCGAACGTGCTCGATGGTGTGGCCGATGTATACTACGCCCATCCTTATCGCTCCAGCGAGCGCGGAACCAACGAGGCCCACAACCGGATGCTCCGGCGCGACTTCCCCAAAGGTACGTCGCTGGATGCTGTAACCCCACAGGACGTGGCCGAGGTGGGGCGCAAGATCAACGACCTCCCACGGCTCATCCTGAAGTACCAGACTCCCACGGCTCATCCTGAAGTACCAGACTCCCACAGAATGATTTACTGTCGAATCTGCTCGGGTCCGGCGCAGGGCCGCCAAGGCGGCCGCCGCCGCCGGCTAGCCCACCAGCTTCCTAGATAACAGGCTGTCACGCCTCTGACTGTGACGGGCCGATCGCGCTCTAGGCGCGCGATCGGCCACTACGAGTGCAAAATAAAAAAGGGCTCAAGCTTGCTCCGACAGGGTGGGTGAGACCACCCACTCCGCCCCTCCCGGGCAGCGCGTCAGGACCACATACAGCGCCCAATTTTCAAAAATGCCCCTCACTCTCTAGGAGAATGAAGGGCATGTGTCATGTGTATGTACGGCGGGTGCGTGTGGGCGGCGACGGGCGGAGGACGCGTAGCCGGAATCGCAGTACCGGTGTCATTCGTCATACATATGTACACGGCTTATCTTTGTCTTGGCCTCGCGCCGCGGTGGGTTCGGACGACGGCCCGCGGAATGTGGGCTGACGGCCGACCCAGCGACAGCGCGCGAAGGACGCGACCAGCGGCGCATGCGCGGATGTGACCGCGATACGGTGCGGCGCCAGGCGCACGCGGCCGGAACGGCCGCCAATGTGGCCTAGCTGGTAGACACTCGGCGCTGGCGGAGCTCACTGGCGCAAGCCTGTGAGCGGAGAAGCGCCAGGCGCGGTCCATGATGTGTCCCTGCACCACGGCGGGGCCGAGCGGCGGCCCGCGGGACGCGGACTGGTGCTGGCCTGCCGATGGGGCGCGTTGGAACGAGGCGGTAGCCGGAGCCGAGCCAGACTAGGCCGCAAGGCCGCGGCTGGGCTCCGGCTACCGCCGGCAGGCGGCGCATGTGCGGATGTGACCGCGATACGGCGCGGCGCCAGGCGCGATTTTGCTGAAGAATCCAGGGCATAACAAGTCCAAAACATTGGATGTCGCGACAATCATTACCTCGTGCATCCGGGGACCAACTTCTTTTTCGATGCCGATGTATTAGTGATTCTGTTGGCCAACCGGCTTAAGATATGACCTGTACACGGCCAAGCCGTTCACGCTTCACAATCATCGAATTCGTCTCATAACCCTCGGCATTGTCGGCTAAGAAAATAATGGTTTTTTGAGCATTCTCAAGCATTGTGCGAGCAATCACTGACTCATACAGGGTGTTTGTCGTTAATAACCGGTCGGAAAGACCGGTTGCGTAAATCAGCGCCAAATCAGCGCCAAAGTGTTTAATGGATTGAACGGCCGTATTGCCATAAAAACTCAACCAGTCATCAAATCGATTCAGCTGTCCACCCGTCAGCACAGGAACTCGATTAGATTGATCAGACTCTCTCTGCGTCGTAACTAACTGATTTGTCATGACGTGACAGCCAAGATCAGCCAGCTCATATGTCAGCTTCTCCGTTAGCGGACTTGTGCTAATTAACACCCGCCCAAGATTACCGGCGATTGCCGTTAGCGTCTGCTCTAGATTCTGTGCCCTCTCTTGATTGATCTGGCTACTAGGCATCGACTCACCAATCCACACCACTTCGCCATAATCGTGTAGCACTAAGCCCTTCTTGATAAACATATGCAGGTCCCGATTGATGGTCATTAACGATACGTCAAACGCTCTCGCCATCTCACTAGTTGTGGTGTGAATATGCTGCCGCAAAAAGGCCAATTCACGTTGGCGCCGATCGATTACGTCGCTCTCTGTTGTTCGCATCATATCTCCCATCCGAATTAATCATATGTAGTAGCTTATGTTTGACTTTGTAAAAAAAGGCTGACTCCTCCGTATACTGAAAGCGTCATCAAGTCAGGAGGATTTTATGTTAAACCAACCATTTTTCTGGGGTGCTTCATTGTCTGCCCATCAAACCGAAGGTGCCGTGAATATTGACGGCAAGCAGCCTTCTGTTCAAGATACTCGGCCGCGCAACAATCACACAATCGCAGATTTTAGTATCGCGGTCGATCATTATCACCACTTCAACGAAGATTTCCAGATGCTCGCGGAAATGAACGCCAATGCTCTACGCATCTCATTTGCCTGGACCCGCATCATCAACCAAGACGGATCGGTCAATCAGCTAGGTCTTGATCACTACGACCAGGTCATCAACGCCCTGCTGGCGTTAGACATTACGCCCATTGTCACAACCTATCACTTTGATCTCCCAGACACGCTCCAACAGGCAGGCGGCTGGCACAATCCGGCCACAATTGAGGCTTATCTCCAGTACACTCGCGTTCTATTTGAGCATTTTGGCGATCGGGTTAAGTACTGGCTGACAATTAATGAACCCAATATCATGCTATTAGCCGATACGAAGATTCTCGGCATTCACGACACCAATGAAGGCCGGTATAAGTCTTATTATAATATGATGATTGCTGAAAAGTACGCCTTTCAACAATGTCATGAACTCGTTCCAGAGGGCAAAATTGGTCCCGTTCCGAACATTTCCTATGTTTATCCGTTAAGCTCTAAACCAGAAGACGTGCGCGCCGCCCTAGATTTTAACGCCATTCGCAATTGGGCATACCTGGATTTCTCTGTGAGATGTCAATTAAACCCAGTATTTAAAGCACATCTGGAGAAATTAGGTATCGATTTACACATTTTGCCAGAACATCAAGCGCTCGTAGACGAAAACCGTCCCGATTTTATTGGCTTCAATTACTATACAACTGCCACGGTTAGCTTCCCACAGGCGGGTGAAGCGCGTTCTGCCGGAGTCTCTGACCAGCAGTCAGAGGACGTGTATGAGCCTAACTTTTACAAAGGCGTCACCAACCCTTATCTTACCAAGAATGCCTTCAACTGGACGGTTGACCCGCTTGGCCTTCAGACATCGCTTGAGCAAACCAACGATCGTTATGGCCTCCCAATTATCATCACAGAAAACGGGCTTGGTGCTTACGATGAAATGACTGATGATTACAAGATTCACGATCAATATCGCATTGAGTACCTTCAGCAGCATCTAGCGGCTGTCGATGCTGCTATAGCTAACGGTGTCAAAGTTCAGGGCTACTTACCTTGGTCTTCCATCGACTTGATTAGTGTTCACGAAGGAATTCGTAAGCGCTATGGCTTCATCTACGTTGATCGTACTGACGACGACCTGAAGGAAATGAAACGCTATCCCAAAGATAGCTATTATTGGTTCCAACGTGTCATTAAAGAGAGGAGTAATCGATAATGAACAAGTTCTTTGGCTTTCTTGAAAAGCGGCTCCTACCGCCGCTTAACAAGGTCGCAAATACTAAGGTAGTCCGGGGAATTATGAATGCCAGTTTGGCCGCGGTTCCTTTCACCATCGTGGCTTCAATCTTCTTAATCCTCAATAATCTGCCAACCATATTCCCGTTTGCAGCAACCTTTTTCCAGAACACACTCCTACGTTTCTCCGCCTTCTATTCAATCGGTAATACGATGGCGCTTGGCACAATTGCCATCTACTACTCATTAGCCATTGGCTATTATTACATCGAGGAGTATCGCAAGGCTGGTGAAGAAAAGCTTAATGCCTTCACTGGTTCTATCCTCTCGTTATTTGCCTTCCTCATGACAATTCCATCAATCATCTGGAAAAATGGTGCCGCTGTTGGCGTCTCAACTAAAGTCGTCGAAAACTCCGGCTCCGTCAATGGCCTAGCCCTTGCGAACGGATGGATTACGCGATTCGGTGGCGTCGGCATCTTTATCTCCATCATCATGGGCATCCTAGCAGTTCAGGTCTATCGTTTCTGCGTCAATCGCAATCTCACCATCAAAATGCCGGAGGGCGTTCCCGCAGGGGTCAGTCGCTCTTTTGCTTCCTTGATTCCATTAGTCCTAGTCGCGTTTCTCGTGATTATCATTGTCTCAGTGCTCGGATTCTTAGGCACCGATATTCATGCTCTCCTGTCTGCGCCGTTCGGATTCGTTAAGTACCTCACCGGTTCATGGCTGGGTATGGTAATCATTCTACTTCTGATTCACCTACTATGGATTGTTGGGGTTCACGGCACTGCGATTATCAAGAACTCCTTCATCAACCCGATTCTGTTGGTTGCTTTGACTGAAAACATCAACGGCTCCCACAACATCTTCGCTGGCGACTTCATCAACATGTGGGTCTTCCTTGGTGGCGCTGGTGGTACGCTAGGACTAGCACTATTGATGAACTTTGCCGCGAAATCTAAACAGCTTAAAATTCTTGGCCATACCGCTATCATCCCGGCCATCTTTAACATCAATGAACCAATAATTTTCGGTGCCCCCATCGTCTACAATCCATATCTAATCATTCCATTCTTAGTCAACCCAATCGTGTCTGCATCCTTAGCCTACTTCGCCATCAAAATTGGCATTGTTGGTGTTGTGAACACAGCGATTGCTTGGGTTCTACCTGTTGGGGTCGGTGCTTGGCTTGGTACTGGCGGTAATATTCCGGCAGTTATCCTCGCCTTCATCAACCTTGCACTCTCCATTGTTATCTACTATCCATTCTTCCGTATGTATGACCAAAAACTGCTTGCTGAAGAAAAGGATTAACCATGCTCTTGAGAGTAGCTTGCCCGTCTTCTCAAAATTCCGTCTAAGGAATCTCTCCAGTGCCATTACTGCAAGCTGACTACAGTATCTTCATGGGGGGGCCCCACCGGCATTTCCGTCGAAATCGCCTCAGATTCGCGATCTCGCGCACGGCCACCCCGTCGAATATGCATTCTATCTGAATTAAATCTCAAAAGCAGGCGCCCACATGGAATAGTGTGAGCGCCTGCTTGCGTTATCATTTTTCAACTTTTCCCATCTCTTGCGATCGTCTCTCTGCGACCCGGCGCATCAGCGTCGCCTTCGAGACACCAAATGCCGACACAGTTTCCTTTACAGTATGCTCATCATAGTACTCCAGCATCTGTTCGAGCCGCCTACCGTTGATCACCGGCTTGCGGCCTTCCTTATAATCAGGCACATGCTTGCGCGCATATGCGCGACCGGTTTGGGTCCGCTCAACGATCATATCGCGTTCGTATTCAGCAAAAGCGAGCATCATGGTGCGCATCATCTTAGCCATCGGAGTCAGTCTGCCTTCACGGTCAGTCTCAAACGTGCCGATGTTTCCGATTCGGAGTGATACCCCTTTGACCTGAAGCTGATCCATCACCTCGAGCGCACCCTTCACCGTGCGAGCCAATCGATCCATCTTGGCGACAATCAAAGTGTCGCCTGGTTGGAGAATGGCGAGCACTTTTTGAAATTCCGGTCGCTCGACCGTCGTACCGGTGTACTTCTCTGCGTACACGGTTTGGGCACCCAAGAGATGGAGTTCTGAAATCTGTTCATCTAGACTTTGAGACAAGGTGCTGACTCGAGCATAACCGTAAATGTGGGCGGCCTGATTCTTGCTTGCATCCGATGCTGATTCGTCTATTTTTTCTACCTTGGCCATGATTTTCGCCCTCTCGTTTTGATACCAACATATGAGACTCGATCAGACCTATTATAGCGGGAGATGGCGGCCAGTGTCAATACTTTTAAGTTGTGAGACAGAAATATAAAGTATGACCCACACCACCGTGAACATGTTCTCAATCGAGCTAAACATGTATTCATTACCCTCAAACCAATTCTCTGGGGTTCTTATTTGCGTTAGTCTAGATTTGTCAGAGAGAAAGCGCTTAATCCTGACCAAGCATGCTTAACGTTTTACTCATGAGAAGTTCAAAATATATCAATGCAAACCCAAAAAATAATTGCGGTGCATTCTCCTCAAACGAGGTCGGCTTAAATGTATTCGTTGAAATCGCGATACTCGCGGCGTTAGCCATCTGCGAGTTCCGCCTACCAACAAAGGCAATCACATCTTGACCATTTTCAGCCGCCTGTTCAGCTAGCTCGTTCAGACGCACGGTATCCCCAGAATTGCTGATGGTAATCAACAAATGATCAGAGCTCGGCCGAAGCAATTCAAGATGCGAATTAGAGGTACTACGGAACCCATGAACGTTGAGATACTCACTCATATATTGAGCGATACTCTCAGAATAACCACTTCCGAGCACACTAATCATGCCTCCGCGATGTTTCTTCATGCACTCATAAAAAGGATGCAGGTATTCTCCAATGTCGACAGGACTGGATTTTAAGTCAACAAAGGTGTCTGTATCAGCCATCAAGAAAACCAGCTCTGAATAACCAGATAAGCCAATTTTCTTAGCCAGCTTGATGATGAAGCCTGGCGACGAATACGTTGCCTTAGCCAAATCACGAATGCCGGTATCTCTAACATTCGCGTGGTGCCGCTTCATGTACTCCAAAATTCTTAATTCATCAGCTGATAACTGATACTTCTCTGCCCATTGCTGAATATCCATTATGTATACCACCATTCTAGAAAGGAAATATTCTATGACTAAACCTAATACAGAAAATACCAGAAATCAAAGTGCTGATAACGATGATGAGTTCTTGTCTGACCCTTGGGCACGGACTAAGACCAGAAACGGTCTGGCTGGTGATGAAGTGATTTCAGCATTGCAGAAGTCAATTCGCAAAGGCAAGGAACGGGCAGCCGTCGAATTTGCTTACGAAATGTACATCTCATCACCCCAGTTTGAAGACAAGCTCTGGCGCCGCCTCCAGGCTATCTCCGTTGAAGACATCGGCATGGGTAACCCTATGGCCCCAATTCTGATTAACAATCTCAATCAGATTCGTCAGAACTTTGAATACACTGAGGCTGATCGGGCAATGATGTTTGTTCATGCCATTCGCTACCTGTGCGAATCTGAAAAAGACCGCTCATCCGATTTACTCAAAAACATCGTCATCAAGAACTTCAACATGGGCTACGTACCCGAGATTCCTGACTACGCGCTTGATAAGCACACCACACGTGGTAAGAAACTCGGCCGCGATAGCCAGCACTTCCTGCACGTCGACAGCAAGGTTACACCCCAAAAGAAAGTCGACAACGGCTACTACGAAGAATACGACAAATTAATCCAACACTATGACCCCAAGAAAATTGTTCCCCACGCCTTCGAATTTAATGCCTACCAAGTCTGAGAGGTGATTTCATGGATCAGTCAAACGGCTTTCTGAATAAGCTCAGTAATGTTCTTACCCCTGTCGGTAACAAACTCGGCAACCAGCGGCACCTGCAGTCACTAGCCAATGGTATGCTCTTTGGCCTTCCATTCCTGGTTGTCGGTTCATTCTTTCTGATCTTCGCCAACCCACCAATCGATATGTCGCATTACAACGCCGCCACTGCCAACTTCTTTATGCAGTTCATGGCCTCATGGAAAAACTTTGCGGTGGCTCACTACGATGCCATCACGCTACCTTACAACATGACCATGGGTATTTACGGTATCATCTGTGCGTTTGGGATTGGCTACGAGCTCAGTAAAACCTACAAGCGCAATGCCGCGATGGATGGCATGATGGCGATGGTCACTTACATGATGGTCACCACCACTGTCTCCGCTAAGGGCACTATCTCCATGGATTACCTTGGCACCAACGGTCTGTTTCTCTCGATTATCCTCGGCCTTTGTGTCGTGGAAGTTAACCGCTGGGTGGATCGGCACAATTGGAAGATGACGCTTCCCGACAGTGTGCCGCCAATGGTGACCACCTTCATCAACTCCCTCATTCCGCTAGTTTTGAACATCGGTGTGTTCTATGGTCTGAACTTACTGATTAGTGGCTTAAGTGGCAAACCATCACCTGCTTTTGTCACCGGCCTACTGACTCCTGCAGTAGGGATTGCTGGTAACTTCTGGGGCTTTCTACTGATTGTCACCATCTCTAATCTTCTTTGGCTGATTGGGGTCAACGGGACAAGTATTGTGTTCCCAATTCTCTTTGCGATTGGGATTGCCCAGACTGGCCTCAATGCCATTCAAGTACAAAAAGGCATGGCTCCTACACACTTGATGAATTTGCAGATGTTCCGGATTTCGGTACTTGGTGGAGCTGGTAACACGATTGGCCTCGTTTTGCTAATGATGCGCAGCAAGGTCACCAAAATTAAGGCAATCGGCCGGCTGTCCTTTATTCCGGGTATCTGTAGCATCAATGAGCCTGTCATCTTTGGGCTACCAATTGTCTTTAACCCGATTCTCGGCATTCCATTTGTTCTTTCACCAATCGTGACGCTCTCACTTACTTACTTAGCACAGAAATTTGGCATCATTGGTCTGGGTACCATTGTCGATCCGTCTTTCACCCCATACTTTGCTCAAGCCTACATGGGCACGATGGATTGGCGGAACATCGTCTTCTGGACTATCTTAATTTTCGTCGCAATGCTAGTTTACTTGCCATTCTTCAAGATTTACGAGCACAATGAGATGTTGGCGGAAGAAAAAGAAGTAACTGGTGCACCGGCTGATTGATACTAATCCGGACTGAATATAATGCAAGCACGTCGCAGCTAAGTACTGCGGCGTTTTTGATACTCCGAAATAATAGTCGTATATATCTGCAGGGTTCTGGTGCAAAGTTTACTCAGGGAGAGTACCTGTATCATGAATTGAAACTGGAGGTTTTCAGATGACTGATCATTTTAAAGGCCCCAGTTTACAATTCAAGTGCAACACCCTGACGACTAGACCAAAAAGGCCATGAAGACCTATTCTTGTTAGTAC
>NZ_BOLT01000042.1:0-12418 GCF_016861805.1 Lacticaseibacillus sp. 53-4 | reverse complement strand
AGCGCCTTGAGACGCAGCCAGCAACAGGGGCTTATAGCCCCAGAGAAAACCACCCGTTCGACGGGTGGTTTTTATTTCTGCATTCAAAGCCGTCAAAATCAGGTCGCTCAGGGCCAAAACTTCTTGGCGGGTAATGTTTGCTATAATGAAGGACGAAACGGAGGCTGACTCATGGCAAAGAAAATCGGTGTGTTCATCACTGGCGGAATCGCCGCATACAAAACGCCTAACCTGGTACGCCTTCTGATCAAGGCGGGCTTTGAGGTGCGCGTGGCGGTGACGCCCGCAGCGACAAACTTCGTGACCGTGCAAAGCCTGGCAACCGTCAGCAAGCATGCTGTGTTGACCGATGACGCCGAGTTTGCGGCGCCCGAACACGTGGCCCACGTCGAGCTTGCGCGCTGGATGGATCTGGCGCTGGTGGTGCCGGCGACGGCCAACACGCTGGCCAAAATGGCTGCGGGCATGGCGGATAACGTCGTGACGACCACTTTGCTGGCCTTTTCCGGGCTGAAGCTCGTGGTCCCGGCCATGAATGACCAAATGTGGGCCAATCCCCAAACCCAGGCCAACGTGGCGCACTTGCAGGACATGGGCGTTCAGGTCCTGCCGCCTGCGACCGGCTTTTTGGCCGAGGGTTACACCGGCCAAGGCCGCATGCCCGATGAAGCGGTGATCACAATGTTTGCGGCACTTGCCACCAGCGACCAATACTTGCGCGGGGTCAAGGTGCTGGTCACCGCCGGCGGCACGCGCGAGCGCCTGGACCCGGTACGGTACCTGACCAATGATTCCTCAGGAAAAATGGGCACGGCCCTGGCGAACGCGGCGGCTGCGGCTGGCGCAAAGGTGACGTTGATCACGACTGCACACCAGGTGACGCTGCCGGCAGTCGAGGTGGAAAAAGTTGACACCGCCGAGCAGATGAATGCCGAAGTTCAGGCCCGCTTTGCCCAGACGGATATTGTGCTGATGGCGGCGGCAGTGGCGGATTATCGGCCGCGTGAGGTCGCCTCAAGCAAGCTGAAGAAAACTGGCGAGCAAGGCCTGACGCTGGATCTGGTGCAAAATCCCGATATTCTGGCGGCGCTGGGGGCCAGCAAAACGCACCAGTTCGTCGCCGGCTTTGCGGCCGAAACGAATGACTTGCTGAAAAATGCCCAGGCCAAGCTGGCGCGCAAGCGGGCGGACATGCTGATCGCCAACCGCGTCGGCAACGGCCTAGGCTTCAACCGCGACGATAATGTCGTCACGCTGCTTCAGCCGGGCCAGGCGCCGATTGAGTTGGCCCAGGGCCCGAAGCTTGAACTGGCGCAGCAGATCTTGCGCCGGATTCAGGAGGTGCGGGCATGACCGTTGCAAAAGTGATTGTCGACGTGCCGACCATGCAAACGGATCGGCCGTTTGATTATGCCATTCCGCAGGCGCTTGAAGCGCGAATCCAGCCGGGGATGCGCGTTTGGGTTCAGTTCGGCCAAGGCAAGCGTGAAGTTTCCGGCATGGTGGTGGCACTGGCCGATCATGCGGACTTTGAAGGTGAACTGAAGCCCATCATCGCCGCGCTTGATTACGCGCCGGTCATGAACGAAGAGACCCTGGCGCTGTCCCACTGGCTGGCCCAAACGACTTATGCCTTTTGGATCACCTGTATTCAAACGATGCTGCCGGCGATGCTGAAAGTCGACACCATCAAAAGTGTCACCTTGGGCAGCCAGCCCACAGCCGAGGCCAAGGCGCTTTTGGGCGATCAGGACCACTTGGTGCTGGACAGCCACACGCCTGCCGAAGTGTCGGCCCAGGTGATGCGGCTGATCGACCAAGACGCGTTGACGCTGCAGTATGCCCGCAAGGATCGCGCCAAGGTCAAAACAGAGCAGGTCGTGGTGCCACTGAAAACCGCCGCCGAATATGCCACCCTGCGTGAAGGGGTGCGGGCCAACGCGACCAAGCAGCTGCAGCTGATCACCGCGCTGAGGACGTGGGTCAATGCCGGCAGTCAGCCGGTGCTCGCTGAAGCTGTCAAGCGCGGTGAGGTCGACCGGACCGCGGTGCACGCAGCCGCCAAAAAGGGCTGGCTGCGTCTGGATACCCGCGAGGTGTACCGTGCGCCTTACGACGACTTGGACCACGGCGAGCGCACGCAGCCGCTGACGCTGACTGCCGACCAAAGCAAGGTGGTCGGCGCCGTTGATACTGCAGTGCGGCAAAAGGCCCCCAAGACTTTTCTGCTTGAAGGGGTCACCGGCTCAGGCAAAACTGAGGTGTACCTGCAGGTGATCGCCGAAGCGCTCAAGGAAGGGCGCAACGCCATGATGCTGGTGCCTGAAATCGCGCTGACGCCGCAGATGGTGCACCGCGTCAAGGGCCGCTTTGGCCGCGAAGTTGCCGTCATGCACTCGGGCCTGTCTGAGGGCGAAAAGTTTGACGAGTGGCGCCGCATTCAGCGCGGCGAGGCGCAAGTGGTCGTCGGCGCGCGCTCGGCGGCCTTCGCGCCACTGACCAACATCGGCGTGTTCATCATCGACGAGGAGCACGAAACTTCCTACAAGCAGGACGACGCGCCGCGCTATCACGCCCGCGATGTGGTGCTGCACCGCGCCCAGACTTTCGGGGCCCCGGTGATTCTGGGATCCGCGACCCCGAGCTTGGAGTCGCGCGCCCGGGCGGAAAAAGGGGTGTACACGCTGCTGCGCCTGCCGTCGCGCATCAACCGCCAGCCGCTGCCGCAGGTCCACATTGTGGATATGCGCGAGGCCTACAAGCAAGGCGGCAAGGACGATTTTTCCAAAGTCTTGCTGGACGCCTTGCAGCTGCGGCTGGACCGCCACGAGCAAAGCGTGCTGCTGCTGAACAAGCGCGGCTTTTCCAGCTTTGTGATGTGCCGCGAGTGCGGCTACCGGGTGCAGTGTCCGAACTGCGACATCAGCCTGACGCTGCACATGGACACCCACACGCTGCGCTGCCACTACTGCGGCCACGAGGAAGCCATTCCGACCGTCTGCCCGAGCTGCGGGTCGCGCAAGATTCGCTACTACGGCACCGGCACCGAAAAGGTTGAAGCCAGCCTCCACCAGCTGCTGCCAAACGCGCGCGTGCTGCGCATGGACGTTGACACCACGCGGCGCAAGGGCGGCCACGAGAAAATCCTGGCGGCGTTTGGGGCGCACGAGGCAGACATTCTGCTCGGCACCCAGATGATCGCCAAGGGGCTGGACTTCCCCGACGTCACCCTGGTCGGGGTGATCAATGCCGACACCGGGCTGGGGATGCCTGATTTTCGCGCCAGCGAGCGCACCTTTGACCTGTTGACGCAGGTGTCAGGCCGCGCCGGTCGGGCCGAAAAACCCGGCGAGGTCTTCATTCAGACCTTCAACCCGGATCATTACGCGATTCAGTACGCGCAGGCGCAAAACTACGAAGGCTTCTTCCGCCAGGAGATGGCGATTCGCCACCGCGGCGACTACCCGCCGTACTACTTCACCACGAAGGTGACCGTCAGCCATCAGCAAGAGGAAGCGGCAGCCAAGCTGATTTACCAGCTGGCCAAGCAGCTGACCGACAGTTTATCACCTTCTGCGATGCTGCTGGGGCCAACCCCGGGTCCAATCGCCCGGCTCAAGAATCGTTACATTTATCAGCTGGTGATCAAGTACAAAAGGGAGCCGCGGCTCGACCAGACGTTGACGAAGATTCTGGATGACACCCAGGTCGGAACGCGCAACGGGTATTTTGTCGGCATCGACAAGGAACCTCTGACATTCATTTAAGGAGAGCATATGACTAGTGTAATTTTTATGGGCACGCCGCAGTTCGCGGTGCCAATCTTAGAAGCCGTCGCCAAGGAGTATGACGTGCTGGCGGTGGTCACGCAGCCGGACCGGCCGGTGGGGCGCAGGCAGAAGCTGGCCCAGTCGCCGGTGAAGCAGGCGGCGCTGAAGCTGGGCGTGAAGGTGCTGCAGCCGGAAAAACTTAGCGGCAGTCCCGAGCTGGCCGAGGCCATCGAATTGGCGCCAGATTTGATCATCACCGCGGCGTACGGCCAGTTCTTGCCGACCAAGTTCCTGAACGCGGCCAAAATCACGGCCGTCAACGTGCACGGGTCGCTGCTGCCGAAGTACCGCGGTGGCGCCCCGATCCAGTACAGCATCATTAACGGCGACCAAGAAACCGGCGTCACGCTGATTCAGATGGTCAAGAAAATGGACGCCGGCGGCATGTGGGCGCAGGCCGCCATTCCGCTGACGCGCGCCGACGACACGGGCACCGTGTTTGACAAGCTCAGCCTGGTGGGCCGCGACCTCTTGATGAAAAAGCTCCCGGACATCATCGCCGGCGAAGCCCCAACGCCGCAGGACGAAAAGCTGGTCACGTTCTCGCCGACCATCAGCAAGGACCAGGAGCACCTGGACATCACGCTGCCGGCGGAGAAGCTCGACAACTGGGTCCGCGGACTGCGGCCGGAAATCGGCGGCTGGGTGACTCTGCTGGGCGAGCGCGTCAAGCTCTGGGCCATCACGCCCCTTGACGGGACCACTGAGGCCAAGCCCGGCACCGTGGTTGAGCGCAGCAAAAAGCGCCTGGTCGTCGCCGCGGGCGCTGGCACCACGTTTGCCATCAACACGCTTCAGCCGGCAGGCAAGGGCCAGCAGCCCATCGCCGCGTTTTTGAACGGAGCTGGTCGCAGCATTCAAGAAGGAGACCAAATCATTGCCGAAAACTGATCCGCGCACCGTCGCCGTTAACATCCTGACCCGCGTCACCACCAAGGGCAGCTACGCCAACTTGGCGCTGGACGCCCAGCTGAAGAAAAGTGACCTCAGCGAGCGCGATGCGGCGCTCACGACCAACATCGTTTACGGGGTCATTCAGCATGGCATCACGCTGGATTACTACCTCAAGCCCTTTGTGCGCGATCGCAAGCTTGACCCGTGGGTGCACGTGCTGCTGCAAACTGCCGTGTACCAGCTGGTGTACCTGGACCGCATTCCGGCCCGGGCGATTTTCAACGAGTCGACCAAGATCGCCAAGAAAATGGGCAACCTGGGCATCGGCCAGTACGTGACGGCAATTCTGCGCAACTTGCAGCGCAGCGAGGTGCCCGACTTGACGAAAATTCGGCCGGCAACTAAGCGGCTGTCGATCACGTACAGTGTCCCGGAATGGCTCGTGGCAAAACTCAGCGACCAGCTGGGCGTTGAGAAAGCCGAGTCGATCCTCAAAACCATCAACGAACCGGCCGGCGCCTCGCTGCGGGTCAACACCACCAAAGCCACCCCGGCAGAAGTGACCGCCGAACTTGAACCCGAGTTCCCCAGCATTCGCGAAAGCGCGCTGACGCCGGTGGGCCTAGTCGCAGACGGCGGCCACCTCGCCGGCACGCGCGCGTTTGAAGAGGGGCGCTACACCATCCAGGACGAAAGCTCGATGCTGGTTGCGCCGAGCCTCGCCGTGCAGCCAAGCAGCCGGGTGCTGGACGCCTGCGCGGCGCCGGGCGGCAAAACCACTCACATCGCGCAGTACCTGGATCCCACACAAGGCGGGGAAGTCGTCGCGCTCGACCTGCACCCGCACAAGGTGCGTCTGATCGAGGACAACGCCAAGCGCCTGGGGCTGGAAGACCGCGTGCACGCCGCGCAAATGGACGCCCGCGAAGCCAGCGACCAGTTTGACCCCGAGAGTTTTGACCGGATCCTGGTTGATGCGCCGTGCTCGGGCCTGGGCCTGCTGCGCCGCAAGCCGGAGATCCGCTACACCAAGCAGCCGCAAGACCTGGTGAACCTGCCGAAGATCCAGCTGGCGATCCTGAACGCGGTCGCACCTTTACTAAAAGTGAATGGACGCCTGACCTACAGTACGTGTACCATGGTAACAGAGGAAAACCAGGGCGTGGTGGCCAGCTTCCTAGCTGCCCACCCCGAGTTTGTGCAGGTGCCGGTCCCAGTCGACCGGCCGCTTGACCGGGCGCACAATGCGCCGGCCCTGCAGCTTTTTCCCGACGATTACGGCACGGACGGCTTTTTCATCGCCAGCTTCGTGCGAAAGTAGGACGAACGAATGGAATACACCTATCGGACAGACATCGGCCGTAAACGGCCAAATAATCAGGACTACGTTGGCCTGTTCGCCAATACGTCAGGCGTGACGCTGGCGATCGTCGCCGACGGCATGGGCGGCCACCAAGGCGGGGATGTCGCCTCGGAAATGGCCGTGTCGCACCTCGGCCACGCCTTTGAAGCGACGCAGAACACCGACGTTGAGAAAATCGTGCGGTGGCTGATTTTTGAGCTGCAGCAGGAGAATTCGATGATCCTGGAAAAGGCGCAGCACTATGCTGACCTCACGGGGATGGGCACGACGCTGGTCGCCGTGATTATCTCCGGCTCGCGCTTCGTGGTCGCCAACATTGGCGACTCACGGGCGTATTTGTATCGCAACGATCACCTCATTCAGATCACCGAGGACCACTCGCTGGTCAACGAGCTGGTGCGCCGCGGCGAGCTGACGCGCGAGGAAGCGGAGAAGTTCCCGCAGCGCAACGTCATCACGCGCAGCCTCGGTGTGTCCGAGGACGTCGACGCCGATGTCACGATTTATGACATGGAGTATGATGACTATCTGCTGCTGTGCTCCGACGGCTTGACCAAGCAGGTCGAAGACGATGAAATCGCGAAGGTCATCGGCTCCAAGCAGCCCTTGGGCGCCAAAGCCCAGCGGCTGATCGATATGGCCAACGAGGCCGGCGGGCCGGATAATATCTCGGCGCTGATCATTCACCAGGATTGGAGGGAGCAGCGATGATCGAACCTGGTTATATTTTGAACGAGCGCTATAAGCTGCTCAAAACCCTTGGCGAAGGGGGTATGGCCAACGTCTATTTGGCGCATGACCTGATCTTGGACCGCGACGTCGCGGTCAAAGTGTTGCGCCTTGATCTGCAAAATGATCCCGACACCAAGCGCCGCTTTCAGCGCGAGGCCATGGCGACGACTGAGCTGGTCCACCCGAACATCGTGTCAATCTACGACGTGGGGGAAAGCAATGACCAGCAGTACCTGGTCATGGAATACGTCCGCGGCTCCGACCTGAAAAAGTACATCGTCGAGCATTTTCCCATCCCGTACCAGCGGGTGATCGACATCATGGAACAGATCCTGGCCGGCATTCAGGTGGCGCATGATCACAACATCATTCACCGCGACCTGAAGCCGCAAAACATCATGATCGACCAGGACGGCAACGCGAAAATCACCGACTTTGGGATCGCCGTCGCGCTGTCCGACAATTCGATGACGCAAACCAACTCGCTGCTGGGCTCGGTGCATTACCTGAGTCCGGAGCAGGCCCGCGGCAGCATGCCGACGCGGCAAAGCGACATCTACGCGCTGGGGATCATTTTATTTGAGATGCTCACCGGGACGGTGCCGTTTGAAGGCGACTCCGCGGTGTCCATTGCGCTCAAGCACTTCCAAGAGGACATGCCAAGCGTGCGCGAGTTCGATCCGCGGATCCCGCAGGCCTTGGAGAACGTGGTCTTAAAGGCCACGGCCAAGGACCCGGCCAACCGTTACACGTCTGCGGACGCCATGGCGGCAGACCTGAAGACCTCGCTGTCATCAGCTCGCGCGCACGAGGAGAAGTTTGTCCCGGACGCGACGGACCTTGATGAAACCAAGGTCATGCCGATGGTCGGCTCAAGTTCATCCGCCCAGCCAGTCCAGGCGGCCACCACGACGCCATCGTCGCAGGCTGCGGCCAAGTCGGCGGACGAACCTAAGCAGCGCCCGAAGAAAACCGCCAAGCACGGTTGGAAGAAATACTGGCCGTTTGTGCTGGCCGGCGTCATCGTGGCCGCCATCATCTTGTTTGTCGTCCTGTCGCTGACCGGCGGCAGTAAGGAGGCCACCGTTCCTGAGTTGACCGGGATGAGCCGCACCCAGGCCGAAAGTGCCTTGGAGGCGGCCGACCTGGTGCTGGGCCAAGAAAGCAAGCAGGCTTCCAGCAAGGTCGCAAAGGATAAGGTCATTAAATCGGACCCGAACGCCGGCAGCAGTGTGAAGTCTGGCAGCACGGTCGACATCATCGTCAGTTCCGGAGACAAGAAGTACAAGCTCGGCGATTACGTCGGCGACCAGTATTCGACCATTAAAAAGCGGCTGGAAAAGGCTGGCTTTACGGTCAAGCGCAAACGCCGCGCCAGCAATGAGATTCCTGCCGGGGAGATCATGGCGCAGAGCCTGGATCCCGGCATCAGTGTCGTCCCGGACGGCAAGACCATCACGTTGACGGTTTCAAGCGGGTCCGCGACCGTCGCCATGCCTGATTTTTCCGGGCAAAGCGAGGGGCAAGTGAGCGCCTGGGCCACCGCGCATGGGATGACCCTTAAGATCAACACCGCCTACAACGACAGTGTGGCTTCCGGACAGCTGATCAGTCAGGATCCGCAGGCAGGCAGCGACTTACAGCGCGGGGATTCAATCAGTGTGACCTTCTCGAAGGGCCAAGACCCGGCCAGCGCTTCCAGTTCCTCAAGCGCTGAGACCCAGTCGGCGACCCGGACAGTTCAGCTTGAATACATGCCGGCCGCCAGCAGCTCGTCTGCCAGTGGGGCCAGCGGCAATGCGGCCAATCAGATCACCATTTACCTGCAGGACAGCACCCACAGCCTGAGCAGTGTCTATAAGACGATGACCATCACGGCCAACCAGACCATCACGCTGAACTTCACGCTGAAAAATGGTCAAACTGGCGCCTACCGCATTGAAAACAACGGCAGCGTCGTGCAATCGGAGGATAATATCAGTGGCGACTAACGAAAAAACGGGTCGCATCATCCGGCAAGTCAGCGGCTTTTACGACATCGCCGTTGACGGGACCGTGTATCGTACGCGCGGGCGGGGCAATCTGCGCAACCAAAAAATTTCCCCGCTGGTCGGGGACTTTGCTGAGTTCGCCCCTGGCGTCGGCACTGACGACGAAGGGTATTTGCTGCGGCTTAAGCCCCGAATGAACGCGCTGGTGCGCCCGCCGGTGGCCAACATTGACCAGGCGATTCTGGTCGTCGCCGCAGCCGAGCCCGACTTCTCGCTGAATCTGCTCGACCGCTTTCTGGTTTACCTGGAAGGCAAGCAGATCCATGCCGAAATTTACCTGACCAAAACCGACCTGGTGCCCGCCGCGCGGCTGGCCGAGATCCAAGACGCGCTTTCGAGTTACGAGCAGATTGGCTACGCGACCTTCGCCAGTGTGCCGCCATTTTCACCAGCCACGCTGGAAAAAGTGCGGGCGTCGTTCAAGGACAAGCTCACCATTTTCACCGGCCAAACCGGGGCGGGCAAGTCGACGCTGATCAACCACCTGGTGCCGGGGCTGACGCTGGCGACCGGGGAAATCTCCAAGGCGCTCAATCGCGGCAAGCACACGACCCGCACCACCGAGCTGTTCCTCGCAGAAGGCGGCCTGGTCGCCGACACGCCAGGATTCTCGTCACTCGGGCTGCTCGATGTCACCCTGGACGACCTGCGCGATCGCTTCCCGGAGTTCGTCCAGGTGGCGGATCAGTGCAAGTTCCGCTCCTGCCAGCACGACAAGGAGCCGGGCTGTGCGGTGAAGGCCGCCGTTGAAGCGGGGACGATCATGCAAAGCCGCTACGACGATTACATGCAGTTTCGGGCTGAGCTTCAAGGCAAGCGGCCGACTTATCAGAAGAACTAGAAAGGAAGTATTGGCGATGAAAATTGCCCCTTCAATTTTGAGTGCAGACTTTGCCAACATGGCGCGCGACATTCGCACCGTTCAGGAAGGCGGCGCGGATATGATCCACGTTGACGTGATGGACGGGCATTTTGTGCCGAATCTGACCTTTGGGCCGGGGATGGTCGCCGCCATTCGGCCGGTCACGTCGCTGCCGCTGGACGTGCACATGATGGTCGATGACCCGGAGCAGTGGATCCCGGCGTTTGCCAAGGCCGGCGCCGACACCATGCTGATCCACGTCGAGGCCACGCCGCACATCTACCGGGCGATGCAGCTGATCAAAGAACACGGCGTCAAGGCCGGAGTCGTCTTGAACCCAGGCACGAGTCTGGCCGCGATCGAGGAAGTGCTGCCCATCGTGGATCAGGTGCTGATCATGACGGTCAACCCGGGCTTCGGCGGTCAGGCCTTCCTGCCAGCCATGGCGGACAAGGTCGCCCGGCTGGCCAAAATGCGGGCCGCGCGCGACTGGCACTTCGCTATTGAAGTCGACGGCGGGATTTCTGATCAGACTATCGCCAGCGTCGCCAAAGCCGGGGCCGACATCTGCGTTGCAGGCTCTTACGTCTACGCGGAAGGCGACTCACCGGCTCAGCAGATCAACAAACTCCGGGTGGCCGCGCAATGACCCAGTTCAACTTGATGGTCGGCGGACCGGTCGGCCTGCTGCCGGAGCACTGGCAGCAGCTCGCTGGCACCTGGGTCGGCGTGGACCGCGGCACGCTGCACCTGCTTCAGGCCGGCATCACGCCGCAGTTTGCGGTCGGGGACTTTGACTCGCTGACAGCGGCGGAGTTCGCCCAGGTCAAGCAGGCGGTCAAACAGCTGCACACGGCAAAGCCCGAAAAAGATGAAACCGACACCGAGATGGCGGTGCGCCTGGCATTTGAGGCCGGCGCGGACCGCGTGAGGCTGATTGGGGCCAGCGGCGGACGCATCGATCACTTCCTGTCCAATCTCTTTCTGCCGACGCAGCTGCGTTTTCAGCAGTGGACCGAGCAGATCGAGATGCTGGATGGGCAAAACTGGGTGCAGTTTTTCCTCAGCGGCACCCATACCCTGAAAGCCCAGCCGGCGTATCGGTACCTGGGCATCGTACCGCTGACTGCAGTGGCCAAGCTGACCATCCAAGGCGCCAAGTATCCACTCAAGGACTGGTCCAGCATGACGCCGTTCTCCTGGGCGTCGAACGAGTTTGTCGGCGAAACGCCAGTGACAATCAGCTGGGAGTCCGGCATTGTCGCCGTCGTTTACAGCCGCGACCGCATCGGCCAGCAGCACGACAACTGAGCGGTGACACGTATTCAATCATTATTTTAATTGAATGGGCGAACTGCTATACTGATAGGAAATACCGTTAGGGTAGATGGAGGATTGGCATGGGGGCTATTATCCACTTTTTTCAAGTGCCGCTTTATCGTGAACTGAGTGTGGTGGCACTTATTCTGCTACTGATCGTGGTGTACTACTTCCGGTACGTCCACTTCGCAAAGCTGCCGGATTCTCGGCTGCACCGCCGCTGGCTGGATAAGCTGATCAGCGGCACGCGGCGAGTGATGATCGTCATGGTCCTGGCGCTGGTCGCGCTGGTCGTTTACGACCGCGTCGTCATGCCGCGCCTCAGTGCCGCCGCACCGGTCAAGCAGGCGCAGTCCAGCAGCAAGCAACCGGTTGCCAAAAGTTCAAGCGCGAAAAAGACGACCAAGGCCGACACCACCAAGAAGAAAAAAGCTAAAGCCAGCAGTTTTTCTAGCGGTGAGATCATTGACGCCACGGAGCACGCCCTGTCGACGCAGCAGTATCACGACTTGTTGGTGGTGCAGAACTACTTCAAGAAGAACCCTGACGCCACGAGTGCGGCGGAGGTTTATCGCTACCGTGGTCAGGTCACGGGTAATGCGGGATTAAAAGTTACGGAAATCGGTGGCTATAAAAAATATGGTCAAAATAAATTAAAACTTACTCATCTATACTGGGTTTATCAAAGCGGACAGTTTGATGTCCACCGCTGATGCCACTAACCACGCCGTTGGGTGTGGTTTTTTTGTTAGCTGGAAGGGTGTACAAACCGCCATTTGATGGGGATTTAAAAGAATCTTGGTAAATATTTTTGTACGAAAATAATCAAATTAACCAAATAAAATACTTAGTTCACAGAATCTTCATAATTTAGTTGGCCGCTTCAGACTAAAAATAGGTAAAGCCAAGATACACAAGGGTTTTGGCCGAATAAGACATAAATGTTACGGGAAAAGGTGGGTAAGCTGATTTGTTATGCGCTCACTTCGGGAAAATTATATTTGAAATTACGAGTTTTATGACCCTTGAACGCTGAATCACAAACCTTTGACTCCCCCTGGAAATCCCATATAATAGGCTACAGATAAGCGATTGAGTAAAATACGTGGGTTGAGTAGCTCGATCAAATATCAAAATTTTAGACAACCTATATAGGGGGAGTTCAATATGACTACTAGTACAAAGAAATCATTTATTGCTGCTGGCATTGCCGCAGCAACATTGTTTAGTGTTTCAGCATTGGGTGGCAACACAGTTAAGGCTGCTAGCACAGACACACCTAACTTTTCAGGCTCTTCGTCAAGTGAAGTTGAACATAATTTATGAGAGTATCTAGACCTTAATTGGTCTAGGTACTCTTTTTTTA
>NZ_BOLT01000041.1:0-12427 GCF_016861805.1 Lacticaseibacillus sp. 53-4 | reverse complement strand
CACTAACAAGAATAGGTCTTCATGGCCTTTTTGGTCTAGTCGCTAAGGTGTTGCACTTGAATTGTAAACTGGGGATCTTGTTCTTTGTCTTTTTTGGTGAAAGTAATTTTTACGTGCTCATGTAAAACTGTGTCGAATTCAACCAAGATATCATCTGAGATGAGTTTTTTCACAACTGTTTCTGAAGGCACTGGGCTGTCAAACTTACCATAACTAGTGTTGCCTGTTTTTGTTGCTTTTTCCGCTTGATAAGTGCTAAAAGCTTTAAGCATATCCCCGCTTATGATGATGTTGTTCTTGCCTGGCTCGAGGAATGGAATATAAAATCTGCTGTTTTTTCCCGTTCCGTTTTTAAAGCTAATTCGTACGTGATGGACCGGCTCGCCATAGAATAGTCTGAGTTCAAACAGAGTGACACTCGCCTCATGAAAATTATTTAAAAAATTGACAAATACGGACGGGTCAGAAATGTTGCCATACTTTCCACTCGCCTCGAGTTCGTCCAACCCTTTCGACATGATAAATATTCTATCACCGGGCTGAACTTTAGAGATAGCATCTTTAGCTTTGAAAGTTTTTTGTAAAAAAAACAGCATTGGTCTTACTTTATTGTAGGCTGTTGCCTGCTGAATTCTATTTTCATGAGCAATTTGCTCTTGAACATCTTCGTGTGAGCGGCTGGCTTGATAGACGACAAATAATGCGGCAATAGCTGCGGCACCAAAGTTACCAAAGAAATCAATTGCCCGGTCATAATTAGAGGTATGAGTAGTTATTAATTGGGCGAGAGAGGTGAAGCCCAATGCGACGAGTAATAATATAATTGCCCATAGGCAAAGTGATAACTTGCGAGGCATTTTTTGCAACAATTTTTTAAATGATTGCATAACTATTAAACTTCCTTCTTTGTGTAATGAACTATTCTTTCCGGTTGTTTCTCTCGCTCAGAAGCTGGCTGCAGCTGGTTACAAACCACGAAAATCTGTCAAAAGAGTAAAGAAATAGGTCAATCCACGCAGCATTTCTCAGTCCGTTTGCATTTTGTTACTAAAATGCAAATATGCTAGCGAGAAAACTCTTTTAGTAGGTTGGCCAACCGTTTTTAAAGCATATTTTTGTATACGCCGATAATATATCGCTTTTTCAGATTGATTACAATAAGTCTAGATGAGCCGAGCTAGTGTGTTCTGAAGCTCACGTTGTCGAACTAAAGATATCCCTTATTTCTCAGGCTTTATGACTTATTTTGGCAGGAAGGCATTCAACGTCACCAATGCAGAAGTTGGATTGTTTGTTGCGCTGCCGAAAAAACAAGACCGAGTTGTATAGACTCAACCTTCTTAGATATTGAAAGGACCTCCTTAGGCCTGCCTTATTTCGGAGTGACGGCAGCGGTAAATGGTGTTACGCTTACCGAGTTGGCTTTGAAATCTGCGAATGGGGGTTCATCATGGCAACTCAAGAAATGACGATCGCACTGCCGGCTGATCTGGCCGCACAGGTAGCCGAAGAGGCGAAGACGCTCGACGGAGATGTTTCTGCCGTCGTGAAGTACGCACTGGAACAGTACCTGGAAGAGCAGAAAAAGGCGCGCGCGTTTGCCTTGGAAGACGACTGCAACGACTAACTAAAAATTAACTGGCCTGCGGGGGGACCTGCAGGTTTTTTTGCGTGAAAAAATAGTCGCCTCCCAGTGGAAGCGACCATTTTCGTAACAACGGTGGTGCATTCTAGTGCAATTCGTCCCATGGGTCCAGCGGAATCGGCTCGGTTTGCGTGGCGGCCAGAATCTCCGGCGTCAGCAGGTCCTTGCGAATCGCGACTTCGTAGGCGTACTGCTCGAACCAGCTTTGGTCGGCGACGTAATAGCCGTCGTTGCCGCGGTCCTTACCCCAGGAGTTCTCGACCTTCCAGCGGGTCGGCTGGCCGTTGTCGTCCAAGTCGACACCGGTGAGGGTCATCGCGTGGGTAACCTCGGCCTGCCGAATGGCGAAGCGGTCGGCCACTCCCAGCTTCATGTCAAAGCCGAAGAGGGTCGAGTAGTCATACAGGCCGCCGGTCAGCGTCCCGGTATCGCGGTCGACGTCTTGGCCGACGTCATTGCCGAACCAAACGGCCTCGCCGGTTTGCAGCTGCTTGATCGCCATTTGTGCCAGCTGGTCTGCTGGCACATTCACGAAGGTGATCGGCCTCCCGCCAACGACGGTGTTTTGACTTGGCAGGCTGTAAGCTTGGAAGTACTGCTTGGTGTCGCGTGGGTCGGCAACCAGGTTGACGTGCTGGCCCAGGTCCCAGCCAACATACTTGGCGTAAAATTCCTTCGGCGTCAGGCCGCGGTCGGCGTGGAAGTTCTTTTTGTCGTCGCGGTACTCGAAGTCGAAGGTCGCTGGCGGGTTGCCGTAAGCGTAAGCGACAATGCGGTAAATGGCACTGAGGTTGTCGTCCTTGATGGCTTCGAGCGCGTCCTGATCCTTGCCGGCCTTGGCCGCCTGCTGGAGCTCGTTGGCCGCTTTGCGGAGCTTGAGGTTCAGCACGGCGTTGAGCTGACCGGTGGCGGAGCTGTTGAAGGTTTCAGGCATGACCGACTTGGGCACAATGCCGTACTTCTCGATCAGCGCCGGGGCGTTGTCGAACTGGCCGCCGTCGCCGTTGGGCTGCTGCAGCAAAGTCGCCAGCTTGCGGTCTTCGGTCGGGGAGGCAGTGGGGTCGGCGATTACCTGCTCGAGAAACAGGTTGGACTTTTCGATGCGGTCGTAGAAAGCCAGGTAGGCCTGGGACAACTCGAGGTCCTTGATGCCGAACTTCTCGCCGGCAAAATGGCGCATGGTGTTCAGCTCGGAAAACATCCAGCAGCGTCCGGACTGCTTCTGGTTGGTGACCTTACCAGTGTCCAGCTCAATGGAAAAGGCGGGCTTAATGGCTTTGTCGTTCAGCGTGCCGCGGCTGGCTGCCTGCGGGCCGACATTTTGCACGGCCTTGGCCAGCACCTGGGCGCCAGGCTGGTCGACAAAGTCCTTGTGGTACTGATCGATCTGATCAAATGAGATTGCTTTTGCCAAATTATTCACTCCTCGTTGCAATATATGGAACCAGTCTACCGCTTTTCTTAACCAGAGGAAACAACTTTATGAGAGAAAAATGAAAGACTCTTGCCTGATTTTAAGTTTTGTCCGTGAATTTTGGCCCGGTCTTCCGCCGGCCCGACCACTGCCGGTCCCGGCGCCTTTCAGCTATGATATAATAATGTCAACTTTGCCGCGAAAGGGCGATCCCGTTGCTGAAAAAGCTGCATTACCTGGATTATAAAATTTTAGTGCCGTACCTCGTCCTGAGCGCGATTGGGGTCGTGATGGTTTATTCGGCCAGCGCGTACTGGATTCAGACCCAGTATCACTGGGCCGATAACGCAGTGATGATCAAACAGCTCCTGTTTGTGATCGCCGGCTTGCTGCTGGCGCTGTTTTTCTTCTACTTCAAGCTCAGCGTGTTCCGCCACCCGCGGGTGCAGCTGCTGCTGTGGGCGGTCCTGTTCCTCGGGCTGTTTTACCTGCTGTTTGTTGGCCGGTCGGTCAACGGCGCGGCGGCCTGGATCCCGGTTGGCCCGATCAACATTCAGCCGACCGAGTTTGCCAAGCTGATCATCATTTTCTACCTGGCTTACATGTTCAGCCAGCGCCAGGACAACATGCGGCGGCCCGACTTTTCCATTAAAGAGCTGGTTAAGCCGCTGATTCTGGTGGGCCTGGGCATCTTCCTGGTGCTGGTCGAACCGGACACCGGCGGCGCGATCATCATCACCGGCATCACGCTGATGATGCTGTGTGCCAGCGGCATTGCCCTGGGGTGGGGCACCGGATTCTTCGCCGGGCTGGCCCTGCTGGTCGGCAGCCTGTATTATGTTTTCGCCAACGTCAAGCTGCCGCACTGGTTGACCAAGCACTACCAGATTCAGCGCCTGACGGCCGCCATTCATCCGTTTCAGGAAAGCAAGACGGTTGGCAATCAGGTCGTCAATTCACTGCTGGCCATCAATCACGGCGGCCTGTTTGGGGTCGGCCTGGGCAACGGCACCCAAAAATTGGGTTACCTGCCTGAGCCGTACACTGACTTTATTTTGGCGGTGATTGCCGAGGAACTCGGGCTGGTTGGCGCGGCGGTCGTGATTGGCCTGATTTATTACCTGATCGCCCACATTTACCGCATCGGGATTCGCTCAAAAAGCGCGTACCGGTCGCTGATCAGTTACGGCATTGCGACCATGATGCTGATTCAGACCACGTTCAACGTGGGTGCGGTCACCGGCATGCTGCCAGTCACCGGGGTCACGCTGCCATTTGTTTCTTACGGCGGGTCCTCGATGCTGGTCCTCAGCATTGCGATGGGGGTCATGCTCAATATTTCCGCGATGGATAAGCAGGCGTTGGCCCGCAAACAGGCCGGCAAACAGAGCAAGTGAAAGGAAGCACGCACATGCGTAAAGTCTTAGTAGCTAACCGCGGCGAGATCGCGGTGCGGATCTTTCGGGCAAGCGAAGAGTTGGGGCTCAAAACCGTTGGCATCTACGCCAAGGAAGACGAGCTGACCATTCACCGGTTCAAGGCCCAGGAAAGCTACCAGGTCGGGGCCGGCAAGGGGCCAATCGAGGCCTACCTCGACATGGAAGACATCATTCGCATCGCCAAGGAGTCCGGGGCCGACGCCATCCATCCCGGTTACGGGCTGCTGTCGGAAAATGCCGAGTTTGCGCGGCGCGTTGAAGCGGCCGGGCTGACTTTTGTTGGCCCACGGCCCGAGCTGCTGGACATGTTCGGCGATAAGGTCGCTGCCAAGCGGGCGGCGGTCAAGGCCGGCCTGCAGACGATTCCGGGGATGACCGAGCCGACCCGCGATTTTAATGAGATCGTCGCGTTCACCGAAAAGCACGGCTTCCCGATCATGCTAAAGGCGGCGTCTGGTGGCGGCGGCAAGGGCATGCGCATTGTCCACTCCGAAAAAGAGCTCAAGGACGTCTACCAGAACGCCGTGTCCGAGGCCGTGGCCAGTTTTGGCGACGATCGCATGTATGTTGAGCGCTACCTGAAAGATGCTAAGCACATCGAGGTGCAAATTCTCGGCGACCACAACGGCAACCTGATCCATTTGTTCGAGCGCGACTGCTCGGTGCAGCGCCGCAACCAAAAGGTGATCGAAATCGCGCCGGCGGTCGGGCTGGCGCCTGCGCTCCGGGCGCAGATCTGTGATGCCGCGGTGGCGCTGATGAAGAGTGTGAATTACGACAACGCCGCCACCGTCGAGTTTTTGGTGGAAGGGGACCAGTTCTACTTCATCGAGGTCAACCCGCGGGTGCAAGTCGAGCACACCATCACGGAGCTGATCACCGACGTCGACATCGTCCAAGCACAGCTGCGCATTGCCGCCGGCGAGGACCTGTTCAAAGACATCGGCATCCCGCAGCAAAAAGACATTACCACGCGCGGGGCGGCGATCCAGTGCCGCATCACGACCGAAGACCCGAGCAACCACTTCATGCCCGACACCGGGACCATCACGACTTACCGTAGTCCCGGCGGTAACGGCGTGCGGCTGGATGTTGGCAACGCGTATGCCGGCGCGGTCGTCAGCCCGTACTACGATTCGCTGCTGGTCAAAACTTCCGTTCACTCCGGCTCGTTTCTGGGTGCCGTGGCGAAAATGACGCGCGCGCTGAAGGAATTTCGCATCAGCGGCGTGAAGACCAACCTGGCCTTTTTGCTGAATGTCTTGGAAACACCGACATTCCGCTCTGGCAGTGCGACGACCACCTTCATCGATGAGACGCCTTCGCTGTTCAAGCTGCGCCCGGTGGAAAGTCGCACCACGCAGCTGATGACTTACATTGGCCAAACCACGGTCAACGGCTTCCCCGGAGTGCACCAGCACCGCGAAAAGCTGCTGGCAGATTTTGACTACCAGCCGCGGTTCGAAAAGACCCAGCCGCAAACCGACCTGGTCGCCATGCTGCATGACCAAGGCGCCGATGCCGTGACCAAGTGGCTCGGCGCCCAAAAGCGGGTACTGCTGACCGACACCACGCTGCGCGACGGGCACCAAAGCCTGTTTGCCACGCGGATGCGTACGCGCGACATGCTGCGGGTCGCCTCGGACTTCAGCAATGCGCTGCCGAACCTTTTTTCCGCGGAAATGTGGGGCGGGGCGACGTTTGATGTCGCGTACCGTTTCCTGAATGAATCGCCATGGATCCGGCTAGATCAGCTGCGCAAGCGCATGCCACACACGCTGCTGCAGATGCTGTTCCGCGGCAGCAACGCGGTTGGCTACCAGAACTACCCAGACAACGTCATTAAGAAATTCATCCAAGTCGCGGCGAACCGCGGCATCGATGTCTTTCGCATTTTCGACTCGCTGAACTGGGTGCCGCAGCTGACACACTCGATCGACGCGGTGCGGGAGACGGGCAAGCTGGCCGAAGGGACGATGTGCTACACCGGTGACATTTTGGCCGACAGCCACCCGAAGTACTCGCTGGCCTATTATGTCGATCTTTCCAAGCAGCTGGTCGACGCCGGCGCCAACATTTTGGCCATCAAGGACATGGCCGGGCTGCTGAAGCCCGAGGCCGCTTACGAGCTGGTCAGTGCGCTGAAGGACGCGGTCGACGTGCCGATTCACCTGCACACGCATGACACCACCGGCAACGGGGTGGCCACTTACGTGCAGGCGGTCAACGCCGGTGTGGATGTGGTCGATGTTGCTCAATCCGCCTTTTCCGGCACGACCAGCCAGCCGAGCATGGAGAGCCTGTATTACGCGCTGGCCAATAACGACCGGCAGCCGGACTTGGATGTCCAAGGCGCCGAGAAGCTGAACCAGTACTTCGAACAGGTCCGCCCGTACTACCAGGACTTCGCCAACGGCGTGACTGGGCCTTTGACCGATATTTACACGGTGCAAATGCCAGGTGGCCAGTACAGCAACCTGAAACAGCAGGCCGAGTCGATGGACATCACCGACTTTGAGGCCGTCAAGCAAATGTACGCGCAGGTCAACGAGATGTTCGGCGACATCGTCAAGGTTACGCCGTCGTCCAAGGTGGTCGGCGACATGGCGCTGTTCATGCTGCAGAATCACCTGACCCCGCAGGACGTGCTGGATCACGGCGAGACCATTGATTTTCCGGCCAGTGTCGTGGACTTTTTCAAGGGCGACCTCGGCCAGCCGGTTGGCGGTTTTCCAAAACAATTGCAGGCCAAGATCCTCAAAGGGGAAAAGCCGCTGACCCAGCGCCCCGGGGCGTTGGCCGAGCCGGTCGACTTTACCGCTGTGCGCCAGCAGCTGATTGAAAAGGGCCTGCCGCACCCGACTGATGCGCAAGTCCTGTCTGCTATTTTGTACCCCGAAGTCTACACGACTTACCTGAAAAACCGCCTGAAGTTCGGCCCCATCACCGCGCTGGATAGCCAGACCTACTTCCAAGGGATGCGGATCGGCGAGCGCATCAGCGTCGACGTGCGGCCTGGCCTGCAAGTCGTGATGCAGCTGGATGCCATTTCGCCGGCTGATGCGGCGGGCAAGCGCACCTTGTACTTCACGGTCAACGGGCAAAAGCGCGAGGTCCAGATCCTGGACGAATCCGCTCAGCACACAGTGGCCACGAAGCGTCAGGCCGAACCGACCGACCAGAACCAGATTGGCGCGCCGATGGGCGGCCGGCTGGTCGGCATCGAGGTCAAGGAAGGCCAGCAGGTCGAAAAGGGCGACGCGCTTTTTGTCACCTCGGCCATGAAAATGGAAACCACGGTGCACGCGCCATTTGCCGGCACCATCACGCACCTGTATGCCGGTGTTGGCGACTTAGTGGAAACCGGCGAGCTGCTGGCCAAACTGAAGCCGCTGGCGCAGAACTGATTTTGTGAGGAGGAATTGCATGCTTGAGGTCACCAAACGCCAGGGCCTAGTGGTCTGGGTGTATTCACTCAAACAGATGAAGACCCTGCGCCATTACGGCACGATTCTGTACGCGTCGCGCCGCATGAAATATGTCTATTTGTACCTGGATATGGACAAAATCGACGACACCATGGCCAAGCTCAAGAAACTCCGCTTCGTCAAGGCGGTCGAAAAGTCGCAGCGCCCGTTCATCGCCACCGAGTACTCCGGGGACACCAGCCTGTCGGCCCTTGAGGACGACCAGGACGACGATGCGCCCAAGAGGTATCGCGATGCGCGTCATTAGCGGCGAATTTCGCGGCCGGCGCCTGGCCGCCGTGCCCGGCGCAAATACACGACCGACAGCGGATAAGGTCAAAGAGTCCATGTTCAACATGCTTGGGCCTTATTTTGACGGCGGCGCGGCCCTCGACCTGTACGCCGGCACCGGCGCTCTCGCCATCGAGGCCGTGTCACGCGGCATGGCCTCAGCGACATTGGTCGACAAGGCGTACCCGGCCATCAAGGTGATCAAGGAAAACGTCGGCCAGTTGCCACACCCAGAGCGCTTCACGGTGCTGAAAAGTCCGGTGGACCGCGCGCTGAAAACGTTCGGCGAAGCGGGCTGGCAGTTCGACCTGATCATGGCCGACCCGCCATACGCCAAGCAGGAGGCGCTGGCCCAGATGGCGCTGATCTTGGAACTGCACCTGCTGGCCCCTGGAGGCACGGTGATGTTTGAAACGGGGATGGACGTGGTTTATCCCGACGTGATTCCTGGTTATGAAAAGGTGCGCCGCCAGACCTACGGCGTCGCTCAGGTCCTGATTTTGAAGCAAAGCGAGGCAGAGTAGATGGTCAAAGCAATTTTTCCCGGGAGTTTCGATCCCTTCACCAATGGTCACCTCGATACCGTGACCCGCGCGGCCAAGATGTTCGACACGGTCGTGGTCGCGGTGATGACCAACACCTCTAAGCGCCCGCTGTTCACCGGCGCGGAGAAAGTGGCGCTGATCAAAGCAGCCACGGCGGACCTGGCTAACGTCGAAGTGGTGGCGGCGCCGTCGATGCTGACGGTGCGGTTCGCCCAGCAAATCGGTGCCACCGTGCTGGTGCGCGGCGTGCGCTCCGGCAAGGACCTCGACTACGAGCAGGACATCGCGGAGATGAACCAGGTGCTGTCGCCGCAGCTGGAAACCGTGCTGCTGCTGGCAGACAAACGCTACCGGTTCCTCTCGTCGAGTTTGATCAAGGAAGTGGCCACATTCGGCGGCGATGTCAGTTCGCTGCTGCCAGCAAACGTGAACGCCGCCGTGATGGCCAAGTTAGGTGATGCGCATGAGCAAGCAAAGAAAAACTAGCAACAAACGTCGTTGGGGGCTCATTGGGGGACTGGTTGCCGCGCTGGTAGTGGCTGCCGGTCTCTTGTTTTACCCCACCAACTACTACGCCGAGGTGCCAGGCTCGGCCGAGTCGCTGAAGCCGTACGTGACGGTTGAAGGTAAGAAGGACACGGAAAAAGGGGCCTACATGCTGACCACGGTCGGCGTGGTCGGCCCGGCCTCGCCGGCGCTTTTGCTGTGGGCGAAGCTGCAGCCGTATTCCGAGATCATGTCCAAGCAGGAACTGATGGGCGACGATGATTCCAAGGCCTATGATTTTCTGCAGGAACAGTATATTAAAAGCGCCGCCAACAACGCGGTCCAGGCCGCCTTCAAAGCGGCGGGCAAGCCGGCCAAAATGCGCCACCTCGGCATTTATGTGATGTCGCTGGTCAAAGGGTCGCCGTTTAAGGGCAAGCTGCAGGTGGGCGACACCATCACCGCGCTGGACGGCAAGCGCTATACCACCGCCAACCAGTACATCAAAGAAATTCAGTCACGCAAGATTGGCTCCAAGCTCACGCTGACCTTCACGCGTAAGGGCAAGGTGCACACGGCGACGGCGAAGCTGATGAAGCTGCCCGGCACCAACAAGGCCGGCATCGGCATTGAGCTGACCGAGCACACGACCATCAGCACGACCCCGCAGGTCAAGATCGATGCCGGTCAGATCGGCGGCCCAAGCGCCGGCCTGATGTTTGCGGTCCAGGTGTACACTGAGCTGACCAATCAGCACTTCCGCCACGGCCAGAAGATCGCTGGTACTGGCACCATTGACGGCGACGGCAACGTCGGCCAAATCGGCGGCATCGACAAGAAGGTCTACATGGCTGACAAGGAAGGCGCCAAGGTCTTTTTTGCCCCGGACCAGCCGGCCACCAGGCAGATCCGCAAGCTCGACCCGAGTTACGATAACAATTACGCCGTGGCCGCCCGCACCGCCAAGCAGATCAAGACCAAGATGAAAATCGTCCCGGTCAAAACGCTGAAGGATGCGCTGGATTACCTGAGAACCCATTAACTGATTGGAGTCGTCGCAACCCGCGGCGGCTTTTGGGTTACGGTTGTGAATCCCTTGGCAGTTGGCTATGATTAAAGCAATGCGAGAAAACAGTGAAATCACGAGGAGGAAACATGACAGATAAACCACGGATTCAAGATGATCTTTACATGGCCGTCAACGGCGACTGGCAGGAAAAAACGGTGATCCCGCCTGACAAGGCCATGGTCAGTGCCGACTCCGACCTGACTGACAACATTCGCGCCAAGCTGGTCAAAGATCTGACCGCACTGGCTAACGGCGAGCAGACGACAGATGACCCGGCGCTGCAGTACGCCGCCAAGCTGTACGTGAAGGCCAGTGACAAAGCGGCCCGCGACGCGCTAGGCATCGCCCCGATTGTGCCGCGGTTAAAGCACTTGGAAAGCCTCAAGACCTTGGCTGATTACAAGGCTGCGCTGCCGGAATTGGTTCAAGATGATTATCCAGTACCGTACGACTGGATGGTCATGGCCGATATGCACGACGCGACCACCAACCAGCTGCACCTGGCCGGCTTCAGCACCATTTTGCCGGACGCCGAGCAGTACGCGAAGGACACGCCGGAAAACCAGGAGAAGTTTGACGCCTGGCGCAAAATGGTTGAAGGTCTGCTCCAGGCAGCGGGCTACAGCGCTGACACGGCGGCGGCATACGTTACCGATGCGCTGGCCTTTGACCAGCGGCTCGGCAAGCTGACGCCGACCAATGAGTTCCTGGCGGTTGACACCAACTGGGACCACCCGACCAGCTGGGCCGACCTGGCGCACGAAACCAGCAACATTGGTCTGACCGATGCCTTGGCCAGTGTGCTGCCTGCGACGCCGGCAACGGTGAATGTCCTGATGCCGGATGTGTTTGCGCAGATGAACACCCTAATTTCAGAAGATAATTACCAGCAATGGCAGCACCGCGCCATCATCAACGAACTGCTCAATGACGCGGATTTGCTCAGCGATAATCTGCGCACCCAGGCCGGCGCCTACGCACGCTTTTTGACCGGTCAAGAGGCGGCCACGGAATGGGTCAAGGCCGCGTTCCAGCTGACGAACGCGTTCTTTGCCGATTCGGTGGGGCTGTACTACGGCCGTAAATATTTTGGTGAAAAGGCGAAGGCCAACATCACGGCCATGGTCAAGGAGCTGATTGCCCAGTATCAGGTCCAGCTCAATCACAACACCTGGCTCAGTGCCGAGACCCGCGAAAAGGCGATCCGCAAGCTGAAGACCATGAAAATCAAGATGGGCTACCCGGACGAAGAACCGAAACTTGCGCTGCAGCTGCATTTTGCCGACAGTGACAACTTGGTTGAAGCTGTCGCCAAGCTGACCAGCCAGGTCCAGGCCTTCCGCTTCGGCCAAGTTGGCCAACCGGTCGATCGCAGCGAATGGGCGATGCCGGGTTACCTGGTCAACGCCTGCTACGATCCGTCCAAAAACGACATCACGTTCCCGGCGGGCATTTTGCAGCCGCCGTTTTACAGCATTGATTGGTCGCGGGCCGCGAACCTCGGCGGCACCGGGGCCACGATTGGCCATGAAATCTCGCACTCCTTTGATAACAACGGCGCCGAATACGACGAAAACGGCTCGATGAACAACTGGTGGACCGCCGCCGATAAGGCTGCCTTCAGCAAAAAGGTCGATGCGGTGGCCGCGCAGTTCGATGGGCGAGACTCGTATGGCGCCAAGATCAATGGGCGACTGACCGTGTCGGAAAACATCGCCGACAACGCAGGGATGGCGGTTGCCTTGGCCGTGCTGGGCAAGGACGCTTCACAGGCCGAACTGCAGGCCTTCTTCAAGGCTTACACTAAGTCCTGGGCGACCAAGATGCGGCCAGCCATGGCGCAAACCCGCGCCACGACCGACGTGCACGCGCCGGCCCAGTTGCGGGTCAACGTGCCTGTGCTGAACTTTGCCGCCTGGTATCGCGCCTTCGACGTGAAGCCGACCGACAAGATGTACCTGGCGCCAGAAAAGCGCATCAATATTTGGGATAAGTAAGGGCTCTTCGTCAAGTGAAGTTGAACATAATTTATGAGAGTATCTAGACCTTAATTGGTCTAGGTACTCTTTTT
>NZ_BOLT01000040.1:0-13008 GCF_016861805.1 Lacticaseibacillus sp. 53-4 | reverse complement strand
CGCAACGCTCCAAACGTTGCTTTCAGACCGGCCAGATGCGATTTCATGTCCCCAATACCGAGGTGAATAATCCAGGTGTATTTGTCTTAGTCGCTTTTATGTCAGGGTGTAACGAATTTATGGTGGTTGGTATCCTACCTGACATTGCGAGCCATTTGCGTGTCTCAATTGCGATGGTCGGCTATTTAGTCACAATATTCGCCACGGTCTATGCTGTCAGCACGCCAATCGTGACGATGCTGACGAGCAAGTATAACCGCTATAAAACCCTTCTGGTGCTAATGGCCATCTTCCTGGTCGGCAACACACTTAGCGGGCTGGCAACCACCTATTGGATGATGATTGTCTCTCGGGTGATTGCTGCCGGCGTTTCGGGTGCCATCATCTCGATCATCATGACCTTTGCCAATCAAATCGCACCTAAGGATAAACGGGCGAATCTGATTTCCTGGATCTATGCAGGATTCAGCATTGCCTCTGTCATTGGCGTCCCGATCGGCACCACCATCAGCACGCATTACGACTGGCGCTATGCTTTCTTTGCAGTATCGCTCATCTCACTGCTCACGATTGGGCTGCTGAGTTGGCTTTTGCCCCACCACATGAAGCAGGTTCAAGGCTCCATCTTAAAGCAGTTAAGTCTGCTTAAGGATTCGCGAATCTACATTGGAATCGCAGTTGTCCTGTTTACCGCCGCCACTCAGTATGGTTATTACACGTACATCCGACCATTACTGACAACAGTGTTAGGGTTTGATACCCAGAACATCAACCTTCTGCTATTCGTCCTTGGCATCGCGAGTGTATTTAGCAACCGATTCTCTGGCACGATTGCGCGCCGCGGCGGCTTAGAGCTTATGCCAAAGTATTACGTGGCAGATGTGGTGATTTTGCTCATGCTGCCCTTGGTCATGATGAGCAAGCTCACTGGCTTCCTTATGCTGATTGCAATCACCATGCTGATCACCTTGTTTAGCGCCTCTATTCAGCTTCATTTTATGGATGTCGCCGAGCAGGACTACCCCCAATCAACATTGCTAGCATCATCGCTGAGTTCGATATTCTTTAACTTTGGCACTTCGTTAGGCTCCGCCACCGCGTCTCTCCTGGTCGGGGCAGTCGGCGTTGGCAGAATCAGCTTGGGGGCAGCATCTTATGCCCTGCTCGCGTTGATTTTACTGGTGATATTGAATCGAATCAATGCCAGTCATCGCTACTCAAACGAGGCAAAAAAGCATCACCAATCTCAAGTAAGCTGAGTCTGATAGGCAATGTTTCTGAGAATCGGATAGGTGAGCATGAATCCTTGCAAGCCTGGTTAGACACACAGGGCCTACTACTACCTTGATTCTCTGTTAAACTTAAGTAGCTGGGAGCTCCGCTTCCGCGACTCCTGGCGGTGAGACCAATGGAGTTCTTCTTTGCAGTTGTTGCTGCTGCTGGCGTGATTGCCAACGGAATCAGTGCCGGCAAGCGGCACTTTTACCGCACTCACGCTCGGCGCGACACACCGCCGCGCGTTAAATCGCATCGGCGACGTCACTAGCGCCGCATAAGGACGTCGGGGTCAGGCCCAGCTAACCTAATCCCGGCGTTTTTGCGCACAAAAAAACGGACGCCCGTAAGCGTCCGCACTCATTTACCGGTAGCTGTCCGGCTGAGTCAATGGAATTCCTCTTTGCGATTTGATTATAACACGCATTGTTGCATTTCCGCACATTTTATACGGTTTTCCGCAATAATCTGCTGTCTTGCCGTTCTTCTGGCGATGCTGTATGTTTGGCTCAAAACCCCTGGAGGCCGCCCATGAAAATCGTGCTCGACACCGAGACCACCGGCACTAACATCAACGATGAGATCCTGCAGCTCTCCATCAGCGGCTACAACTCCAGTTCCGATGTCGACTTCCTGCGGGTGGCGGTGTGACAATCAAAGCGCCAGTCCTTTATGTGATGCCGATATTTTCATCGATCTATGGCGAGTGGCTCAAAGGAAAACTAGGACTCTGCCCTCGATCATCATGATCGACTACAGAGTCCTAGTTTATTTGGCAAAAATCTCTAATCGACTGACTTCAACGCTTCAAGCATATCCACACTTTGAATCTTCCGGTTCATCATGAACATGACCATCAACGAGAAGACAATGGTCAATCCGACCGAGATCAAGATATTGATCCACGTCAGTCCTGGTGCCACCATCGCTGTGGCTGGCGGCAGTAGATCCATGATGTAGGCATGGAACAGATAGCCAACACCAATGCCGACGACGATTCCAGCACCGGTCAAAATGTTGGTCTCACGGTAAATGTACATCAGCACTTCTCGCGGATAGAAGCCCAGCACTTTCAGGGTTGAAAGTTCCCGCATTCGCTCGGAGACATTGATGTTCGTCAGCGTGTAAAGCACGACCAGCGAAAGCAGCGAGGCACTGACGACCAGCACAAGGATCAGGTTGCTCAGATTGCCCAAAATGTTGGTAATGGTCTTCTTGGTTTCTCTGGACTGCACAGTCTCAACTGCCGCTTCGTGGTGGTTGAACTTTGACGCAAAGGCGTTCACTGACTTGCTTGTGTTGTGCTTCAAGGTGACGAGGTAGGCATTTGGCTTCGCCGCTTTGTCGTAGACCTTCTGGTAATATGTCTGGTTCATGTAAACGTAGTGCCCGGCATACATGGTGGTAATCGCTGCGATCTTGACCTTGTGCGCTGTGCCATCAGTGTCTTTAAGACTGATCGTATCGCCGACGCTCGCCCCTTGCAACTTCGCGAGCTTCTGGGACACCACTGCGCCATTATCGGTCAGTGAAAGCTTCTTACCAGTCTTATAGTCACGCAGCTTGATGTAATGATCTAGCTGGCTATCAGACTTCGGTACCATCAAAGCAATACTTTCTCGCGTATCAGAACCGCTTGCGGTCGCGTAAACATTGGCAAAATACGCCGCAGTATCGCGCTTGACCTGGCTTGAATCCGTTACCGCTTCTTGCGCCTTACGCACTGCACTGGTGCCGGCATTGGGATTGTACACGGTCACGAGATCATACTGACTAATATTGCCAAACTGCCGATCAACAATAGTATTCAACGAGTCGCGAATCCCAAAACCGGTAATCATCAGCGCGGTGGCCCCGGCGACCCCGATGATCGTCATGAACATGCGGCCCTTATATCGGAACAGGTTGCGGGCGGTCACTTTGTAGGAAAAGCTCATCTTCCGCCACAACGGCTTGATCCGTTCCAAAAGGATTCGCGAACCATTTGCCGGCGGATTCGGCAGCATCAGCTCGGCCGGAATGATCTTCAAAGAAGACCGCGCCGCCAGCCATGATGCCAGCACCGTTGACGCCAAGGCTAACACCAGGCTCACCGCGACATAGCCGAGATGTGGTGCCAGCAGCAGCGTTGAAAAGTTGAAGTTAGCCGTGTAGGCGTTGAAGATGATACGCGGCAGGACGACCAACCCAAGGACACTGCCAAGCACTGTCCCGGTAACCGCCGTAGTCACGCTGTAAACCAAGAACTCACGCATCACTTCGCCGGTACTGTAGCCAAGGGCACGCATGATCCCCATCTCGATACGCTTTTCTTCGACCATGCGTTGCATCGTCGTGAAGCTGACCAGAATCGCGATCAGGAAGAAGAACGCTGGGAAAGAGCGGCCCAAGACGTCGATCCGCTGGGCATCTTCACCGTAATTATTGTAGCCGTCGTTATAATCGTTACGACTTTCAACAGTAAAGGTCACGTCACCCAGCTGCTTGCGCGTTGTCTTGGCCTCTGCCAGATCAGACTTCGCCGTTGCCAGCGCTGTCTGCTTAGACTTCAATGCGGCGGTCTGTTGATCGAGTGCCTGCTGTTTGGCGTCGATCTGGGCAACCGCCGTGGCATTGTTCGCCGTCTTGGCTGCGGCGAGCTGCGTTGACAGCTGCTGCTGTGCTGCATTCAGCTGTGTGCTGGCAGTCTCGATTGCTGCTTCATTCGTCTGGATCTGACTGTCCCCAGAACTGATCTTGTCATTCAGCTCTGTGCGCAGGTCTGCCACGCGCGTTTTATTGCGTGCATTCAGCTTCTTTTGCAGCTTGTCCGTCAGCGTCTTGGCGTGGTGCTCGTAGCTGGTTGAGTATGCCTGACCTTTAGGATTAGTAAAGGCCAACCGGGCAACGTTCGGCTTGCTGCTGGAAAACGCCGACTTGGTCACGTAACCAAATCCGTACAGTGTTCCGCTGCCGAGACTAGTAGAACCGAGGCTGTCCTTCTTCAGGAATTCGGTTGAAGTGGCAAAGCCAACGATCTTATAGGTCTGCTTCTCTAAGCCGGTTGTGCTGCCAGTTTTGCCCGAAGTAAAACTGACGTGCTGTCCGAGCTTATACTTGCCAGACAGCTTATCGCTTAAGACGATTTCATCAGCGGCTTTGGCTTTGCGGCCTTTCGTGATCGTGAGCTTCGACAGCGTCTGCGGGTTGCTCTGAATCCGCAGCGCATGCCGACTGTCTTTGATCACAACGTCGGTCGTATGCCCGAACTCTGCGGTCTTGATCCCGGACAGCTGACGCACCGTCTGCCGGTCTTTAGCATCAAGGGCCACTGTCGACGTCACCTTGGCATCGGCAAGGTGCTCTGCAGTATAGGACTTCTGCGCGGTGCTGCGCATGTTCGAACCAGTAACATTCAGCCCGATCAATACGAACACACCAAGCATTAGCAGCGCGGAAACTGAGATGAAGCGGGCAATGGAAAGCTTAAACTCACGCGCGATATTCTTATTTAGCATCTTCATCGCGCTCGCCTACCATTCAATCTCGGCCACAGGCGTCGGTTTCTCATTGCGCTCGTCTGCCTTGACCTGGCCGTCTGCGATCTCGATCACGTGATCCGCCATTGGCCGAATCATTGAATTATGCGTCACGATGATCACGTTTTTGCCGGATTCGCGGGCAAAATCTTGGAACAGCTGCAAGATCTTCTTGCCGGTCTTGTAATCCAAGGCACCAGTCGGTTCGTCCGCCAGTAGTAAGTCAGGGTTCTTGGCCATAGCACGGGCAATGGCCACCCGCTGCTGCTCCCCACCGGAAAGCTGCGCTGGGAAATTCTCGATGCGATCTTTCAGCCCAACCTGCGTCAATGCCTGAACCGCATCGACGGCGTCCGGCGCGATCTCTGAGGCCAGCTCAACGTTCTCAACGGTGGTCAGGTTCTGAACCAAGTTGTAAAACTGAAAAACAAACCCGACTTGCTTGCGGCGATATGTATTGAGTCCACGCTTATCTAGCTCGCCCAACTCCACACCATTAACGTTCACAGAACCAGAAGTCAGATGATCCATGCCACCAAGCACGTTAAGCAGGGTCGACTTGCCCGCCCCCGATGCGCCCAATATGATCGTCAGCTCGCCAGGTTCGATTTCAAAGCTGATGTCCTTGTTTGCTGTCACCGCATGACTGCCGGTGCCGTACGTCTTGGTCTCGTTCTTGACCGAAATAAAACTCGTCATTGCATGTCTCCTCCAATTGGTAAATAATGAACACCGTGTTTATCAAACTATGTGATTATTAAACCATCTCAGCCATAAATTTCTATGGTCAAAAATTAAAAAAGTGTACATCAAATACCTGGAGACCCCCATGACAACCCATCAAGAACGCAACGCCCAGACTGAGGCCGCCATTATCGACGCCTTGGTCAAAGTGGGCCGCGAAAAATCACTCAGCCAAATCACCGTCACCGATCTCATCAAAGCAACCGGCATCAGCCGCGGCACTTTCTACCTGCACTACCTGGACAAAGATGACCTGATCGAACAGCTCAAAAGTCAATTTATGACCAAGCTGAAAGAAACACTCGACCAAGAAATGGCAGATACCATGAACCTGCAGGAACTGGCGACCGGTAAACCTTACCCGGTGATCGTCGATATCCTTTCTTTGGTCGCAAAAAATAGGCCCTTGCTGGCCTTCCTGCTTGGGCCTAACGGTGATGCATCATTTTATAGAACCGTCGTCAACGAACTGCAAACCGCCATCTTGCGCGAACTGCGCGTGGTTAAGGGGTCGGCCTCTTTCTGCCGAGAAATTCCGCCAGCCTATGCCATCAACCTGGTCACCAATACGATCGTGAGCACCATCATGGTCTGGCTGACTAATGACGATAATCTGACCAGCGACGAACTGGCTCATGTCATCATGCGCGAGCTCTATCTTTCGCCTTACCAAGTACTGGAAATAGATTCGTGACTGAACCACTCACAATAGGAGGCAGCTCATGAAAATCGTGATCGATATCGAAACCACCGGTGCGGTGCTGGTGGCACTTCTCTATGGCCAGGTCTTGTTATCCTAAAAACGTCTCTGCAAGCGTCTGACCTAGTTAGCTTTACCAATATTCAGCCAGCTGAAACCCCTTCTCAGACCGGCCGCTTGCCAATCTTGACAAGCGTATCAGCCGCCGCAAGGACCGCCTGCTCAGCACTGTATTGTGGCTGCCAACCCAAAACAGTCTTCGCCTTCTGGTTAGAAACATCATGAGAAATGGTGCGCATCAAGTTGCCTTCGCGGGCTACCTGGTTGAAGTATGCAGCGAGACGCATCAGCCAGCTTGACAGCTTGCGAGTCGGAATTCTGCCAGCTAACGCAGGCCGCTCGTGCCGGATTAACGCCGCCATCTCGGGCATCGACAACGGCTGGTCGGCCACTGCTAAGAACCGCTGTCCTGCCGCTTCAGGAGTCTGTGCCGCCAAAATATGCATCGCGGCCACGTCGCGCGCGTCAACCACACTGACAGTGATATCGGGAATACGTTTAAGGGAACCGTCAAGCAGATTTCTGACGATACCAAAGCTGCCGGAAACATGGTCGCCCAACGCGGTACCTAGCATGGCACCAGCGTTAATCGTGGTGAACTCAAGCTTGCTGCCGGAATCCTTGAGGTAAGCCCAGGCACGCTGTTCCGCAATCAACTTTGAACGCTCATACAACGATAAACCGGGCTGATCTGGATCGGTCCAATCTTGCTCAGTGGTCTGCCGCCGCGGATCAAGATTGGAAAAACCCACCGCGCCAAAATTCGCGGTCATCACGACTCTGCGCACACCAGCTTTCTCTGCGGCCTTGAGAATCCGCAGCGTCCCTTGTGTCGCAACTTCGGCAACCTCATCGCTGGCACTCTTGCCGTTGACAAAAACCGGAGCGGCAACAGAAAAAACAGTGTCAATGCCGGCCATGGCAGCTGGCCAACCCGCGTCCTGGGTCAGATCAGCCGCGGCGAAGGTCAGCTGGTCGAGATTCGCGACACCCGCGTTCTTTAAGGGCGTCATGACTTGCCCCTGTTTGTCTAAGCTGCGCAAACTTGTACGCACTGGTACATTTTGAGCAAGTAGCTGCGCGATCAAGTGTAAGGCCAGGAAGCCGTTACCTCCTGTGACTAATACTGCTTTGGTCATTAATTTTACCTTCTTCTCTTGTTTTAAGTGATGCTTTAACTTATGCTCAAAGCGTAAACCCTAGAGCCTACTCTAGGGCAAGTGAACGGAGGAAATATATTGACCTATACCATCAAAGAAGTCGCAGAAAAGACCGGCCTTAGTATCTACACCCTGCGTTATTATGATAAGTCAGGCTTGTTGCCGTTTGTTGCTCGCAACACTTCAGGCTATCGCGAATTTACCGATGGTGACCTGCAACTACTGCACACGATCTGCTGCCTGAAGAATACCGATATGAAAATTGCGGATATCCGGACCTACATTACCTACGTCATGCAAGGCCCCGACACAGTTAAGCAACGTCAGGCGCTCCTGGCCAAGCACCGCGAAAAAGTCGTCGCCAAGCAGGCGCAACTGGCACAAAATCTGCAGGAGATCGACTATAAATTGGACATGTATCGCGCACCGGACGCGGTCGCTCGGGTGAAAGATGAGCTGCGCCTGGCAAAAGCGGACAAGCTGCTAGCCGGTCTGGCCGACCCGTTCCAGGAGACCCATTAGATTCAACGACCGCTAGTTGTCCAGCAACTCAATTCAAACAACAGTCGACTCAATTTAGTCGCCCTTGATTGCTTGTAGAACCAAAACTAGAAAAAAAGCAGACATCTCGCCTGCCTGGACCAAGCGACGCGTTCGCTTGTTAACAAGAATGGCCACGAAAAGGGTCGTTAAACTCGCTGAAATTAATCAGCCTTTTGGTTATAGTACTTCTCAGTCGCTGCTTTGAACACCTCCTGCCAGGCAGCGGTGGCCTTCTTGGCAATCGCGGTTTTCGGCGCCACAATGTCGATGCCGTGAAACCAGCCACCGTAAACGTCGCAGTGCGCGGCAACGCCGGCATCCTGCAAATGCTTAATGTAGGTCAACGTTTCTTGGTAAAACGGTTCGATCGTCCCGACAAACGTGTAGGTCGGTGGCAGATTGCGATAGTCCGTGGCTCTCGCCGGGGCAGCGTACGGCGAAACGTGATCGGTGCGATAAGCCGCCCCCAGGTACAGCCGCCAAGCGTTGTCGTTGCTCTTCGTATTCCAAATCGGCGCATCGTTTACCGCAGAAGACACGGTTGGGCGATCATCCAGCATCGGGTAAAGCGGCATCTGAAAAGCAATGGGGATCTCGCCCTGGTCGCGGGCATACAGCGTAAGGGCAGCGGTCAAGCCCCCACCGGCACTTTCGCCAGCGACAAACAACTGCTCAGGATTGATGCCGAGTGGCGCGTGGTGATCATTCATCCACTTCAACGCTAAATAAGCATCGTCAAGCGCCGCCGGGTACGGGGCTTCCGTAGACAGGCGATAATCGGGCATGACGACGACAGCATTGCTGACAGCCTGCACGTTCCGGGCGTACGACAGGTCAATTTCCGGTATCTCCATCGCGTAGCCGCCGCCGTGAAGCCAAAGCACGCCAGTCGCCAGCGGTTTGGGCTGCAGCGGGCGGGCAACGATGATCCGCAGGCGACTGCCATCTGGGCGTTCGGCCCAGTGCTCGGTGACGTTCATGTCCTTGGGGAAATGCCCTTGGGCGAAGTGTCTCATGAACCAGTTCCCACGGCGGAAAAATTTCGCACTCATCTCTGGCACCAACTTGCGGACCACTACCCCTAATTTCCGCACATCCGGGTGAATCTGATTGTTATTAATGTGTGCCAAAACGCTCACCTCTGCTGACGATCCTTTTCTATACTATCACTGACTAATACTGTGGCGGTGATCAAGAAACTGCATGTTCAGACCAGCCGCGCCAAAACGTAAAAAACACGTCGGACAGTTCACACACCAAGTGCATGCGAAACCTCAGACGTGTTTTTTGATGGCCGCAGCTCAGTCGTGCTGCGGGAAAAGACTACTTCGCGTTTTTGTCGTAATCGGCCATCATCTCATCGATGACTTCCTTGACTGGCTGAATGCTGTGCACCATTGAGATCCCGGTGCCCACGGACACGTAGCCGTGCTCGAGGTCGCCATCCAGCATGCCAATGCGCATACCGCTGGTGCCGCCCATCAGCTTAGCGTTGGCCTTTTTGGCTTCGACTGCCGGCAACGTACGGTCGTTTTCGGCCAGCTGGTCAACCAACTTGGTCGGCAAAGACCGGTAGTAGTCCGGCAGCGTCCGGAACAGGGTCAGGTCCTCGGCGTTCGAATGCACAATCAGCTGCTTGACGTTCTCAGCGGCCGGATTTTCAGTTGTTGGGATCAGGCGCGAGCCAACATAGACGCCTTCCGCGCCGAGCGCGAAGGCCGCGTTGACGGTGCGGGAGTCGGCAATCCCGCCAGCCAGCAGTACCGGGATTTTTACGGCGTCAGCGATCATCGGCATGATGGCAAACGAGCCGATCTCGCCGCCGGGCATGGTGCCGCCTTCGTCAAAACCAGTTGCCACGTACACGTCCGCGCCCTGCTTTTCGACGGCCTGGGCGTCCTCGATCGACGGCTGCAGGGAGCGCACGATAGTTTTAATGCCGTGGTTCTTGAGCGTCTTCATGGTCGCTGGGTCGACGCCGTAAGTGTCGCTGGACACGCCGCCGAGCGAGTTCAGAAGCACAGCCGGCACGTGTTCTTCAATGACCACGTCCAGAATTTTCTTCGTGAAAATCGAGGCCTCGCCGCCAGCCACGATCAGGGTGACGGCAAACGGCTTATCGGTCAGCGCCTGGGTCTGCTTGACCTGTTCGCGCATGCGCTTGGCGGTTTCATCGGCGCTGGGCGTCACCGTGTGCGCGCCGGCATTGGGGCCGAGAATCCCCATGCCCCCGGCATTGCTGACGGCGGCGACAAACTTAGCATCTGTCAGCCACGACATGGCGCCCTGAACAAAGGGATACTTGATCCCCAGAATTGCTGCGACTCGATTCATGTTTTATCCACACCTTTCGTTATCTACGGTCACTATACTAAGCGCCTGCCCGCGCTTCAATTGACAAAACCGCGCGCATTGTGCGTTAAGTGTCATTTAACTGGTATACTGTCCGTTAAGAGGAAAAATCATGAATAAAAACGATCTGCGTTACCGCAAGACGGAAACCAATTTAAAGCAGGCCTACCTTTCGCTGCTGGCCGAGCACGACTGCCACACCATTACGGTAAGTCAGCTCTGCACACTGGCCCAGTGCGCACGCAATACTTTTTACCAGCACTACGCGGACCTCAAAACGCTGCAGGACCGCATCATCGGTGATGTGCTGGACGAAATGGCAGGCGCCTTTCTCACCGGCGATACCGATCTGCGCCAGCTCGACGCCGCGCGGACCAAGCAATATGTAGCCGGCATCATTACGGCGGTTGAAGCCCAGCAGCCGACACTGCAGGTTCTACTCGCCAAAGATGACGGAACGTTTCAAAAACAGCTTGAGGACGTCATCTACACGCAAGTCATGGCCGGGGATCAGCAGTTGTCCCAAGCCGCCGACACCGCCATCAACCGCCTGAACGCGGCCTATTTGGCTGCCGCCGTTGCCGGCTTCATCACCCGCTGGCAGAGCGAACCCACCGTCACCGCCGCCGTGGCAGAGCAGACCTTGCTTGCCCTGCATCAGCCCACTATCGACACCAGCACAGCTTACTTGAAGGTGAATTAAGCAGGACTTATCACGTCACCTCAGGTCTTGCGCTCCTGATTGCGGCGCATTGATTACTTTGTCAGGAAAAAAGCTTGATTCCCGCGATTATCGCAGAACCAAGCCTAAACCACAATCTGAGACCATATCGCGCTTCGTAATGTTTCCCGTGAAACATCCTCGAAGTGATCCTTCAAGGAAAGCTCTTATCGAGCTGCTCAGTTAGCTTCCGCCTCGCGCGTATAGTGCTCGATAATCTGCCGCAGCGCTGCGGCGGCGCGCGCATCGCCGGTCAGCTTCGTGTAATAGGCAGTGAAGCGCGGATCATCGGTGTACATAGCGGCCAGCGCCCGGTGCATCTGTCCCGTCAGGTTCGGCGTAGTCGCCAGCAGCCAGGTGCGATGCGCGGTGTATGCCTGCTTTGATGCAGCGCTAGGCAATACTGGCGCGGCGAGATACTGCAGCAGCGCTGCCTTAAGCTGCCCCTCGGCCTCGGTCGTCGCCTGATACTGCGCCTCAGTCAGGCCGGCATAGCGCGCATCTGCAGCCGCCTTGGCCGCTTTACCGTACCGCGCTTCAACCTCCTGCCCGAAAGCCGCGTCATTTTCCTGGAGACGCTGCCGCTTCAGTGCCTCAAATTTTTCTAGGTCTGCCATTTCGGACCCTCCCTTCTGATTGGCGAGGGTGACATCAAGTGCCTGCAGCTGGCGGTCAACTTGCCGCCGCTCAGCCAGCAGCCTTTTGCGCTGCTCGCCCAGCATGGCAGCCTGCTTGGCCGGCGGCTGAGGCAGCAGCGCCTGAATCTCCGCCAGCGCAAAGCCCAGCGCGCGGTAAGTCAGGATCAGCTGCAGTCGGTCGACTTCCGCCTGGCCGTATTGCCGATAGCCATTTGCGGCCAGCGGCAGGGTCAGCAGACCAATGCGGTCGTAATAGCGCAGCGTGCGCGCCGTCACCCCGCTGAGCGCCGCCAGCTCACTAGTCGTGTATGCCATGATGTCACCTCCAAAGATCAGGATAAGGGCTGACGCCGCGTCAGGGTCAAGCACGAAAGCCGAAACCTGATTGGATTAAAGCTTGATTATCGACTCGCGCACCAGCATTTCCGTCTCGCGTCGTAAGCTGTCCGGCTCACCATTGATTTGCGCGATGCGCACCACCTGCTTGGCGACTCGAATCTGATGATCGACTTTAAGCTCGTATTCATTCCGGTCTAGAAACATGACAGCTGACTGCAACGCAGTTCTTTTATTAGCATCGTTGAAAACATGCTTTTTAGTCACTTTGATTAAGTAAAAAGTCGCTAACTGTTCAATCTCTGGGTACAAAACTCGACCGAAAACTTCTTGGCTTGCAGATTTGACGATGTAATCCAGTGCTTCGGCATCCCGAATACTCGGCGTCGTACCGAAGCGTTGCTGAATGCGGACGTTGATGGCAATGATGCTTGCTGCGGAAAGATATTTCACTACTTATCCTCCAAATACTGCATGGCCGCCATGTACTTATCAATCATCTGATCGATGGCTTGAACATCCTCAATCGTCGTCGTCTGCTTCTTTGGGCTGGCCACAATTTCACCATCCTGTAATTTGACTGTCAGTGTCTCCCCCTTTTTCAGATTCAGCTGGGCCACGACATCCGCCGGAATTGTGAAGTATAAGCTGTTATTCATCTGGCCAATAATGCGTTCCTCAGGCTTCATTTCGTTCATAGATTATCACCTCTATACCAAGTATAGACTATTGACTCGGTATAGACAATCGCTCTATATCTGACGTCATACAAGCCATGCCATGAAAAAGCAGTCACTTCAACGGCACCTTCAGCAAGTCCGTGATTGATTTGGCACGTCTATCGACAGAAAAACGATACTGAGGCACCCAACCGTCACAATCAACCTGGATTATTCATAGAATTTCAAAAAAGCAGCGCAATCCCACGATTCACACGGGACTGCGCTGCTTTGGTGTTTCA
>NZ_BOLT01000039.1:0-14067 GCF_016861805.1 Lacticaseibacillus sp. 53-4 | reverse complement strand
GTGCTCAGACATAAAAATGGTATATAAAAAGGAGTTTCGAGGCAAGATGCCTTTCAACTCCAAATATCGTAGCGCCATTTTAGATTGACGCCTCGCAGCTGCGGGGCCTTTTTTTACGCCAAATCCAGTCGAATGAATTCGGTTACGCTCAGTCTGTCACGAAAGAAAATTTTGATGAAAAGGCTTATGCAACGGCATTATTCACCATTCAAAAACAATTCCGTGAAATTTTTCACTCAAATTTGTTTACAAATTCACATGGTTCCTGTATATTATTGTTTGTGAAATGGTTAACGAAAAATTTGACAGACTTGTGGAGGGATATCAATGCTCAAACAGAAGCCAGAAGCAACAACTGACATCGACGCGATGATCGACGACCTGGTCAAAAAAGGCCAGGAAGCGCTCAAAGTGCTGAAGACCTACGACCAAGCCAAGATTGACCACATCGTTCACCGCATGGCGATCGCCGGGTTGGATCACCATATGGAGTTGGCCAAGATGGCAGTCGAGGAAACCGGCCGTGGGGTTTATGAAGACAAGGCCATCAAGAACATGTTCGCCACCGAAGAAATTTGGCACTCGATCAAAAACGACAAAACCGTTGGCGTGATCGAAGAAGACAAGCAGCGGGGGCTGACCAAGATTGCTGAACCAATCGGGGTCATCGCCGGTGTCACACCGGTCACCAACCCGACTTCGACTGTCATGTTCAAATCCGAAATCGCGATCAAGACGCGGAACCCAATCATCTTCTCGTTTCACCCAGGGGCCCAGAAGTCTTCAGCGCGAGCCCTGGAAGTGATCCGCGACGAGGCGATGAAGGTCGGCCTGCCGGAAGGGGCCCTTCAGTTCATTGCCGAGCCAAGTATTGAGGCCTGCCAAGCGCTGATGCATCACCCAGGCATCGCCACCATTTTGGCCACTGGCGGTCCTGGTATGGTCAAGTCCGCGTACTCCAGCGGCAAGCCGGCCTTGGGCGTTGGCGCCGGGAACGCGCCAGCCTACATTGAGCAAACGGCCAACATCAAGCAGGCGGTCAACGACATCGTGCTGAGTAAGAGCTTCGACAACGGCATGGTCTGCGCCTCCGAACAAGGCGTGATCGTCGACGAGCCGATCTACAGCCAGGTCAAAAATGAGTTCCAGGCGCAGGGCGCTTACTTCATCAAGCAGAAGGACCTCAAGAAGTTCACTGAAACAGTGATCAATACCGACAAGATGGCAGTCAACCCGCGGATTGTCGGCCAAAGTGTTCAGCAGATCGCGGAATGGGCAGGTATCGAGATCCCGCAAGACACCACGATTTTGATTGCCGAACTCAAGGGCGTCGGCGATGCTTACCCACTGTCTCACGAAAAGCTGAGCCCCGTGTTGGCCATGATGAAGGCCAAGGACCACGAGGACGCCTTCAAGCTGGCCGAAACCATGCTCGACATTGGGGGTCTGGGCCACACCGCGATCATCCACACCGCCGATCAGGATCTGGCGCTGGAATACGCCGATAAGATGCAGGCTTGCCGGGTGCTGGTCAACAGCCCGTCGACCTTTGGCGGCATCGGGGATCTGTACAACGAAATGATCCCGAGCCTGACGCTTGGCTGCGGTTCGTACGGTGGCAACTCAATTTCACACAACGTGGGGACGATCGACTTGCTTAACATCAAAACTCTGGCAAAGCGCCGCAACAACATGCAATGGGTCAAGCTGCCGCCGAAGATTTACTTCGAACGTAACTCGGTCCGCTACCTCGAAAAGATGGACGGCCTCGACCGCGTCCTGATTGTTGGGGACCGGGGGATGGAAAAGCTCGGGTACGTCCGCATCGTTGAAGACGTGCTGAAGAATCGGACTAACAAAGTGGACATCCAGACGTTCCTAGATGTCGAACCGGATCCTTCGACCAACACGGTTTACAAGGGCACAGCCATTGCGAAGGACTTCAAGCCTGACGCAATCGTCGCAGTCGGCGGCGGCTCCGTCATGGATGCGGCCAAGGGCATCTGGCTGTTCTACGATGGCGACGGTGATTTCTTCGGCGCTAAGCAGAAGTTCCTGGATATCCGCAAGCGCACTTACAAGTTCCCGAAGCCAACCAAGTCCAAGCTGGTCTGCATCCCGACGACTTCCGGGACCGGTTCCGAAGTGACCCCGTTTGCGGTCATCACCGATTCTGATACTGGGATCAAGTACCCGCTGGCTGACTACGCCTTGACGCCAGACGTTGCGCTGGTTGATTCGCAGTTTATTGAAACCGTGCCGCCGAAGGTTGTGGCCGACACTGGCCTGGATGTCATCTGCCACGCGACCGAAAGCTATGTGTCGACCATGGCGAGTGACTACACCCGCGGCCTGTCCCTGCAAGCACTGAAGCTGGCCTTCGACAACTTGGAGGCGTCCTACAACGGCGATCTTGAAGCCAAGGCGAAGATGCACGATGCTTCAACCATTGCCGGGATGGCCTTTGCCAACGCCTTGCTGGGGATCAACCACAGTATCGCGCACAAGCTGGGCCAGACCTTCCACTTGCCTCACGGACGTTGCATCGCAATCACCTTCCCGCACATCGTTCGCTACAATGCCGCTCGGCCAAAGAAGCGCGCCGTATGGGCGAAGTACAACTACTTCCGCGCTGACGAAGATTACGCCCAAATCGCCCGGTTCCTGGGCCTGAAGGGCAACACGACCGAGGAGCTCGTCGAAGCGTTTGCCCAAGCTTATATTGACCTGGCCCACCGGGTCGGGGTCAAGATGAGCCTGAAGGAGCAAGGCATCGAGAAGCAGGATGTGCTGGACAATGTTGATCGCATTGCCGAGCTGGCCTACGAAGACAACTGCACGGTCACCAATCCGATCGAGCCGCTGATTGCAGACATGAAGCAAATCGTGCTCGATGAGTACGAAGGCACCGCCTCAAGCGTTGGCACCAAGTAACCATTTCAAGCCCTCACACAAGTCTCAAGGAACCGGAAGAACACGTCGAAAGGCGTGTTTTTTTTGCGTAAGTCATGCATAATAGGTAATGTGTATAAACTGAAAGTAAGGATGACTATGACACCAAATAAAGAAGACTACCTCAAAATGATTTTCGAACTGGGTGGGGACACAGCCTTGATCTCCAACAAGCAGATCGTAGTTGGGCTGAACGTTTCGGCTGCCTCAGTCAGTGAGATGGTCACTAAACTGGTCGAACAGCATTACGTTACGCACACGCCGTATCAGGGCATCAAGCTGACCGCCAGTGGCCAGAGCCGGGCGGCCGCCTTAGTGCGCAATCACCGGCTGTGGGAAGTCTTTTTGACCGAAGACCTGGGCTATCCGGTGGACAATGTGCATTCAGAAGCCGAGATGCTGGAACACGCGATGACGCCGGAAATGGCGGACCGTATGGCCAAGTTTCTGGGCAACCCGAAGTACTGCCCACACGGCGGAGTCATTCCCGATGCGGACGGCCATTACCTAGATCAAAGCCGCGTCACGCTGAGCCAAGTCGACGTCGGCGTCCAGGGCCACATCGAGCGGATTGTCGACGAGCCGGGGCTGATCGATTACGTCTTTGGCCTGGGGCTTTCGATTGAGGACCACTTTGAAGTGATCGCCAAAAGTGAACAGGCGATCAGGATCCGCCAGCGGGAAACGGGCAAGGAACTCGACATTGATCCGATCCGGGCGGCGCACATTTTTGTTGAATTGTAGTTATCTTTTGAAAGCGGTGGCAGTATCACTATGAGTAACGAAGTCAATGCAGTCATTATTATGTTTGGCGGATCGGGAGACCTCGCGCATCGTAAGCTGTACCCGGCGCTGTTCGGGCTGTTTCAGCACGGCATCTTGAAGGAACATTTTGCGGTGATCGGCACCGCCCGGCGGCCGTGGAGCGACGACCATTACCAAGGCGTCGTCCGCGACTCGGTCAAGGAAGCCGGCGGCACCGATGACGAGGCCATTGCCGCGTTTGCCCAGCATTTTTACTACCAGTCCCATGATGTGACCGACGCGGATCATTACGTCACACTGAAAAAGCTGGCGGCCAAGCTGGACGACCAGTACCACGTTGGCGGCAACCGGCTGTACTACATGGCCATGGCACCGACATTCTTCAGCACGATTGCCACGCACCTTAAGTCAGAGGCGCTGCTGACCGACACTGGCTTCAACCGGCTGATCATTGAAAAACCATTCGGGCACGACTACGATAGTGCCAAGGCGTTAAACGACGCGATCACCGGCACCTTCAAGGAAGAGCAAATCTATCGCATCGACCATTACCTGGGCAAAGACATGGCGCAGGCCATCTTGGCGCTGCGGTTTGCCAACCCGTGGCTGAAGGCGGTGTGGAACAAAGATCACATCAAGGACGTTCAGATCACGCTGGCCGAGGCGGTCGGTGTCGAGGAGCGGGCCGGCTACTACGAAACCGCCGGGGCCTTGCGCGACATGGTGCAAAACCACGTGATGCAGCTTTTGGCCTACCTGACCATGGATGAACCTAAGGCCTTGACCTCCGAGGCGATTCACGAAGTTAAGGCCAAGGCCTTTGACGACCTGCACCGCTACACCGAAGAAGAAGCGCGGCAGAACTTTGTGCGCGCCCAGTACGCTGCCGCGACCGTCGATGGCAAGCAGGTGCCAGGATACCGCGAAGAAGACGGGGTGGCCGCCGATTCGATGACGGACACCTTCGTTGCCGGGAAAATGCTGACGGATAATCCGAAGCTGGCCGGCGTGCCGATTTTCATTCGCACCGGCAAGCGGCTGACGCGCAAGTCGACGCAGGTCACCGTCACGTTCAAGGGCGGCGACGGGCTCTTCGGCACCACCCCAGGCGATCAGCTCACGGTGTACATCGAGCCAAACGAAGGCTATACGCTGGAGCTGAACGCGAAGAAGCTGGGAGAGGCCTCAACGCTTGAGCGGGAGTGGCTGAACATGCGGCACACCGAACAGGCAATCGCCGATGCCCCGGAGGCTTACGAGCGGTTAATTGGGGACGTGCTGGCCGGCGATCAGACGAACTTCAACCACTGGACTGAGCTGGCGCAGACCTGGCGCTATGTCGACGTGATTTCCAGAGCCTGGGCGAAGGACCAGACGATGCCGACTTACCCGGCGGGCTCGATGGGTCCAAAAGCGGCGTTTGACCTGCTCAAAGATGGTGATCATCACTGGTACTGGCAGCCGCGGCACACGCAGCTGGCGGATTAAAACAAGTGCAAAGGTCGGCCGCGGGCCGGCCTTTTTGCCCGGAAAGGAGGGCCGTCATGCTGGAGATCCCACTGCAAAACGACACGTCACGCAAAATTGTGCATGTGGACATGGACGCGTTTTATGCGTCCATCGAAGAGCGCGACGACCCCAGCTTAAAGGCCCGGGCACTGGTGATGGCGCACGACCCGCGGCAAACCGGTGGCAAGGGCGTGGTGACGACGGCCAATTACGTGGCGCGCCAGTACGGCGTGCACTCGGCGATGCCGGCCAACGAGGCGTTGAAGCTGGTACCGGCCAAGCTGCTGACGTTTAAGACGCCGGACTTTGAAAAATACCGCGCGGTGTCCCACCAGATCCACCAGCTGTTTCATCAGGTGACGGACTTGATCGAGCCGGTAGCGCTGGACGAGGCGTACCTGGATGTCACGGCTAATCACGATTTTCACACCACCATTGAGCTGGCGCTGTGGCTGCAGGACCAGATCCGCCAGCAAACCGCGCTGAGCAGCTCGATTGGCTTGTCGTACAACAAGTTTTTGGCCAAGGAAGCCTCCGAGTACAACAAGCCGCGTGGGCGCACCGTGATCCTGCCGGAGCAGGCGCAGTTGTTTTTGGACCGACTGCCGATTGAGGAATTTCGCGGCGTCGGGAAAAAAACGGCCCCACTGTTGCAGAATCTGGGAATCACCGACGGGGCGAGCTTGCGAGCCTTCGGGCAGGACCGCCTGATTGCGAAGCTGGGCAAGATGGGCTATGAGCTGTACCGCCACGCCCTGGGCATCGACAACCGGCCAGTGTTGGTGCGCACGGCCAAGTCAATTGGCAAGGAGCGGACTTACCGCGCCTTTTTGACCAGCGAAGCCGCGGTGCGCACGCAGCTGGAAAAACTGGCGGCCATGGTCGCTGAGGCCTTGGCCAAGAAGCAGATGCACGGCAAAACCGTGGTGCTGAAAGTGCGTGATGGGGACTTCAACACGCAAACCCGGCGGCAGACCTCCGATCACTACTACCGCTCCGCCAAGTCCATCCTGGACGCGGCCTGGCAGCTGTGGCGCGAAGGCACCGAGCAGCCTGCCCAGATCCGCCTGCTGGGAATCACGGTGACCGGTCTGGACCCGCAGCAATACGAGAATATTGACCTGCCTATATAACAGCTTGACATGTGTTATACTACAGAAAAAGCGGGAAGTGAGGCTTCGTCTATGGCCACCAAACATGAACAGATCCTAGCGTACATCGGCAGTTTGCCGGTGGGTACCAAAATTTCCGTCAGGGCGGTTGCCCGGGAGCAGCACGTCTCAGAAGGAACAGCTTACCGGGCAATCAAAGAGGCGGAAACCACTGGTTTGGTGTCGACCATCGAACGGGTCGGCACGATCCGCATCGAGCAAAAACCGCTCAACAATATCGATTCGCTGACATTTCGCGGCCTGCTTTCGCTGACGGACGCCAAGGTCTTGGGCGGTTCAGCCGGTTTGCCGAAGCATTTGGACAAGTTCGTGATCGGGGCGATGACGCCGGATGAAATGCTGCGTTATATCACCAAAAATTCGGTGGTGATCGTCGGCAACCGCGAGGACGCGCAGATGCTCGCCCTGCAAAACGGGGCGGCGGTCCTGATCACTGGCGGCTTTGCGACGACCGACCGGGTGATCCGACTGGGCAATGAGATGGAACTGCCAGTCATGCAAACCGCTCACGACACCTTTACTGTGGCGACCATGATCAACCGAGCATTATCCGATCAGGCCATCAAGCAGGACATTCTGACGATTGCGGCCATCTACACGCCGCTTGCCGATGACGTGCAAACCGGCGCCCCTGATCAAACCGTGGCTGATTTCACGAAGCTGCGCGCCGGGCGCAACGATTTTGCCTTGCCAATTATCACGCCGGCCGGCCGGCTGGTGGGGATGGTCGGTAAAAAACAAGTCGCAGGCAAAAAGCCCAGCACCCTTTTGGAACGTGTCATGAGCAAGGATGCGATCACTGTGCGGCCATACCTGGGGGTCACTGCGGTTGGTCATATGATGCAGGGCAACGGGCTCTCAGTGCTCCCCGTGGTCGATGATGACTGGCATCTTTTGGGCATTGTCACCCGCGGGGCGGTTTATTCGGCGCTGGCGGAGCTTGGCAGCAGCTCTCAGGGCACGACGATTGCCGATTCAGTGGCCGCAGCCGTCACGCCGGCGCCTTCGGAAACGCCGCAAAGTGCGGCTTACACCTTGGTGACCACGCCCATGATGATGAACAAGTTGGGGACTTTGAGCTTTGGGGTGACCAACGAAATCGTCAACTACGCGGTGACCCATTTTCTCAATGCCGAGGGGCGGCGCAACGTGCTGATCGAACAGCTGTCACTGCACGCGTTTCGCCCGATTCAGCTGGAGGCGACCATTCATGTGACGGTCAAAACGCTGGAGCTGAACTCGCACACTGCCGTGTTTGAAGTGGCACTTTCGGCGGACGGCATGCTAGCGGCACTGGCTTTAACCACCTGTCAGTTATTAGAAAGGACAACACGATGATTCAAGCAAAGATTCTTCAAGCCATTCAAAGTTACGACACCATTCTCATTCACCGCCACGTCAAGCCGGACCCCGACGCGCTGGGCTCGCAGGGCGGGTTGGCGGCCGCAATTCGCGCGGCCTATCCCAGCAAGCACGTGTACCAGGTAGGCGGTTCGGTCGGCGATTTGGACTGGCTGAGCACGATGCAGGATGTCCCGGATGAGACTTACCAAGGGGCGCTGGTGATCGTGTGCGACACAGCGGACCGGCCACGGGTGTCCGATGACCGCTTTGACCGCGGGGCGATGCTGATCAAAATTGATCATCACCCGAACGATGACGCATACGGCGACCTGCAGTGGGTCGACGAGGACGCCAGCTCAGTGTCGGAGATGATTTTCGACCTGATTCAAGGCTCCGACCGCAAGCTGTTTCTGACGGCGGCAAGTGCCCGCCTGCTGTACGCCGGCATTGTCGGCGACACGGGCCGGTTCCGCTTTAATAACACGATGCCACACACACTGGCCGCGGCTGCGCGACTGATCCAAGAAGACTTTGATCCGGCTGGGTTGAACAACCGAATGAACGCGATGACCTTCGCCCAGGCTAAGCTGCAAAGCTACATTTTCGATCACATGACGATCACTGACAGTGGCGCGGCGACGGTGACGATTCCGCTTGCTGAAACCGAAAAGCTGGGTCTTCAGCCGGACGAGGTGCACGCTGCTGTGGGCACCCCAGGCCGGCTTGGCGAGGTTCAGGCCTGGGCACTGTTTGTGGAGCAAGCCGGCGATGAACCGTACCGCGTCAACCTGCGTTCCAAAGGCCCGGTCATTAATGGCTTGGCCAAGGCGCACCGCGGCGGCGGTCACCCCTTGGCCAGTGGCGCCAAGGCGGAAGATGCAGTGGAAATTGCGCAGATCACACACGAGCTTGACGAACTGACCGCAGATTTTAGAAAGTAGGACAACATGACCAATCAATTTAAGCAATACCAACTGGCGCCATTTTTGCTCAAGGCGCTGGACGCTGAGCACATCAACGCCCCGACCCCGATTCAAGAAAAAGTGATTCCGGCCCTGCTGCGCGGCGAAAGCGTGGTTGGTCAAAGCCAAACCGGCTCCGGCAAAACGCACGCCTTTTTACTGCCGCTGCTGACCCGCATCGACTTGACCCAAGATGAGGTCCAGCTCGTGATCACTGCGCCATCGCGCGAACTGGCCGACCAGCTTTACGAAGTGGCCACTGACCTGGCTCAGTTTGAGCCGCAACTCCGCATTCAGCGCTACGTTGGCGGCACTGACAAGAGCCGGCAGGAAGACAAGCTTGAAAGCAAGCAGCCCCATGTTGCCATCGGCACCCCGGGCCGCCTGCTGGATCTGATCTCTGACCACGCACTGACCGCCTACACGGCCAAGATGTTTGTCGTCGACGAGGCGGACATGACGCTGGACATGGGCTTTTTGACCACCGTCGACCAGATTGCCGGCCAGTTCGGTGAAGACCTGCAAATGGCCGTCTTTTCCGCCACGATCCCGCAAAAGCTCCAGCCGTTTTTGAAGAAGTACATGGCTAATCCCACGGTGATCGAACTCAAGCCCAAAACCGTCATTGCCGACACGGTGCAAAACGACCTGATCCAGGTCCCGGCCCGAGACCGCAACGCCTTGATCTACAAGCTGGCGACCATGGGTGAACCATTTTTGGTGCTGATTTTTGCCAACACCAAGACGCATGTCGATGCGCTGCACCAGTACCTGACCGATCAGGGCCTGAAAGTGGCCAAGATTCATGGCGACGTCGAACCGCGGCGCCGGCGGCAGGTGATGAAGCAGATTGGCGAGCTCAAGTACCAGTACGTGGTGGCCACGGATCTGGCCTCGCGCGGTATCGACATTGATGGCGTCTCGCTGGTGATCAACGCCGAGCTGCCCAAGGACAACGAGTTCTTCATCCATCGCGTCGGGCGCACCGGCCGCAATGGGCAACCCGGCACGGCGGTCACGCTGTACGAGCCCGGGCAGGAGGCGCAAATTGCCGAGCTTGAGCACATGGGTGTGCACTTCACCCCCAAGGCGCTGAAGAACGGGGAACTGGTCGATACCTATGACCGCAATCGCCGGATTCGCCGGCAGAAGAAGGCCGCGCCGGTGTCCGGTAAGATCGCCGGCATGGCCGCCAAGGAAGCCAAGAAGAAGATGCCCGGCTACAAGAAGAAGATTCGAAAGGCCGCGGAAAAAGAAGCCTGGTTCAATAACCGCGTCGAAAAGCGCAATTCTGCGCGGTCCGCGCGGAAGGCCAAAAAAGAGCGAAACTAAGCCAGTGCCGTGCAGTCAAAGGAGGGCACCATGCCAAAAGTCGAACTGATGCTTGCAGAATGGAACGCGCTGCCGCCTGAGCGCCAGCGCTTCATCGCCACTCAGCTGAGCCGCTATTTTCTTAGTCCGCTGCTTTCGGTCGATGCCATCGTGCCGGTCGCCGTGGATTACTTCGGCAATCACCTGAGCACCTTTGATATTCTGATTGGCGGGGAATGGATGCGATTTGTGCCAGGGATGCGCCAGGTCGCACTCGGCGTCAAGCAACCGGTGCCAGCCGAGATGCAAGGCGTTTTGACAGCGCTCGGCGTGAGTGAAGAAGCCGGCCAGCGGCATCTCAGCCCGGCGGCGGTGCGCGACATGCCGCCGATGCTGGTGGCGCGCGCCAGTGTGCCTACTGGCGAGGCTGTCATCGGCACGATCGACTTGACCACCCAGGTTTTTTCCGGGGATCACTTCGCTTACGTGGCGGTGAAAAACCAGGTGCTGGCGCTGCTGCGACCGAAGACTGTTGGTCTGGCGCCGGCCGCGACCGGCAATTTTCCGCCGCGCCTGGAAAACGAGACAGTGGTGCTGCGCCTGGCCGGCGAACACGCCTATCAGGTCGCGGTCAAACAAAACTGGGATCAGGTGGCGCTGGTCAAGCGCCTGTCCGGGTTCGGCTTTGCGCTGCCGGACGAGCGCGAGTACGAGTATCTGATGGGCGGCGGGCTGGATTCGCTGTTTGGCTGGGGCAACCGGCTGCCGGATCCGGGGATGCGGTACGTTCCGAACCGATTCGGCCTGACCGTACCGGCCGAGCGTGAAGGCGCCGAGCTGGTGCGCAGCGCCTTTGCCAAAAGCGCGCCTGTCGCGGCTGGAGCTGAAGGGCCGGACTTGCTGCCGCTGTCGCCGTTTTACCGCTCGCGGCTGGGTGAGTTCAAAACCATGCGGTACCGTAAAATCGCCAAGGTCGAGTTGAAGTAGGCCTGGCGGCACCCGGACTGTTGACACCGCCTGACCCGGTTCGTATAATGAATCTTTGTTAGGATATGCAAGCGTGTTGCCCACTTTCAGAAAGTCGCCGGGTGCTGTGAGGCGATAGGGACGGGCGTTTGTGCTCCCTGATCTGAAGAAGATAATCAAATTAATGAAGTGGTAAACGACCAACATCGTTGCAACCAAGGTGGTACCGCGCGCAAGCGTCCTTGGAAAGCAACGGTGTTTTTTCTTTTGCCAAGGAGGACAGCATGAAAAAACTTTCAAGCGGCGAAATTCGCCAGATGTTTCTCGACTTTTTCAAATCCAAAGGACACTCGGTTGAGCCCAGTGCCAGTCTGATCCCAGTGGACGACCCAACCTTGCTTTGGATCAACTCCGGGGTCGCGACCCTGAAGAAGTACTTCGACGGCACGGTGATCCCGAAGAACCCGCGGATCACGAATGCGCAGAAGTCGATTCGCACCAACGATATTGAGAATGTCGGCAAAACGGCGCGGCATCTGACCTTCTTTGAAATGCTCGGCAACTTCAGTGTTGGCGACTACTTCAAAAAAGAGGTCATTCCGTGGGCCTGGGAGTTTCTGACATCGGACAAGTGGCTGGGGCTCGACAAAGATAAGCTGTACGTCACCGTTTACCCGAAGGACAAGGACGCGAAGGCCTTGTGGGAGCAAACCGGCGTGCCGGCTTCGCACATTTACGAAGTCGAGGACAACTTCTGGGATATCGGCGAGGGCCCATCCGGCCCGGATACCGAAATCTTCTACGACCGCGGCCAGAGCTTCAACAACCTGCCGGAAGACGATCCGGAAAGCTATCCGGGCGGCGAAAACGAGCGTTACGAAGAGATCTGGAACATCGTGTTCTCCCAGTACAACCACCTGCCGGATGGCCGCTACGTCGACCAGCCGCACAAAAATATTGATACCGGGATGGGCCTGGAGCGCCTGGTTTCAGTCATTCAAGGCACCAAGACCAACTTCGAAACCGACTTGTTCCTGCCGATCATCAAGGCAACTGAAAAGCTTTCGGCCGGTAAGACCTATGGCAAGGGCGGCCGCGATGATGTGGCCTTTAAGATCATTGCCGATCACGCCCGGACGGTGACCTTTGCCATCGGCGACGGCGCCCTGCCGAGCAATGAGGGCCGTGGCTATGTGCTGCGCCGCCTGATTCGCCGCGCAGCCGTCAACGGCCGCCGGCTCGGCATCAAGGACGCATTCCTGTACAAGCTGGTGCCAGTCGTTGGTGACATCATGGAAAGCTACTACCCGGAGATCAACCGCAACAAGGCGTTCATCCAAAAGGTCATCCGGTCGGAAGAGGACCGCTTTGCTGAGACCTTGGACGCCGGGCTGAACCTGCTGAACCAAACCATTGCCGATCTCAAGGCTAAAGGCGAAACAGTGGTGCCAGGGGCGACGGCCTTCAATTTGTTTGACACGTTCGGGTTCCCGGTTGAGTTGACCAAGGAAATCGCGTCCGATCAGGGCATCGACGTCGACATGACCGGCTACGAAGCAAACATGGAAGCCCAGCGGACCCGGGCGCGCGCCGCGCGCGGCGATGCTCAGTCAATGGGCAGTCAGGACAAAACATTGATGGCCATTAAGACCGCCAGCAAGTTTACCGGCTGGACAGATCTGCAGGATGATGCCAAGTTGACCGACCTGATTCAGGATGATCAGGAACAGGACCGGGTCACCGGCGGCGTGGCGCAGCTGATTTTTGACCAGACGCCGTTTTACGCCGAAATGGGTGGTCAAGTCGCCGACCACGGCGAAATTGTTGACGCGACTGGCGCGGTGGTGGCCAAGGTCACCGACGTCCAGCACGCCCCGAATGGTCAGAACCTGCACACGGTCGAGGTCGAGAACACCTTGAAAAAGGGTGAGACCTACACACTGAAAGTTGACGTTGAGCGTCGCAAGAAGGTCTCGATGAACCACACCGCAACTCACCTGCTGGATCAGGCCCTACGGCAGGTTCTGGGGGAGCACACGCACCAGGCGGGCTCGCTGGTTGAGCCGACCTATCTGCGGTTTGACTTCACCAACTTCGGCCAGGTGACAGACGCACAGCTGCGGGAGGTCGAAACGGTCGTCAACCAGCAGATCTGGCGGCAGCTGCCGATCACCTGGAAGGAAATGCCGATTGAAGAGGCCAAAAAGCAAGGTGCCATCGCGATGTTCGGCGACAAGTACGGCGACACAGTGCGCGTCGTGACAATCGGCGACTTTAACCGTGAGTTCGATGGCGGCACGCATCCGACCAACACCGCCGCGCTTGGACTGTTCAAGATCACCGGCGAGTCCGGGATCGGGGCCGGCATTCGGCGCATTGAGGCCGTGACGTCCAAAGAGGCGTACGATTATCTGACCAAGCAGCAAGATGAGCTGGCGCAAACGGCGCGGACGTTGAAGATCGATCACGTGGACGGCGTGCCGGCCAAGGTGGAAAGCCTGCAGCAGGAGCTCAAGGCTAGCCAGAAAACGGTTGAGGGCCTGCAGGCGAAGCTGGCAAACGAAGCGGCAGCCGGCATCTTCGACGATGCAGAAAAGGCCGGTCAGTTTACCCTGATCGCCAAGCAGCTGAAGGTGGCTGGCATGAAGGAGCTGCGCGACCTGGCCGACCAGTGGCGCGATAAGAATGCATCCGATGTGCTGGTTTTGGCCACGGCCAACGGCGGCAAGGTCAGTTTACTGGTTGCCGCGTCCAAGGCGGCCATTGCTAAGGGCGTGAAGGCCGGCGACCTGATCAAGGCCATCGCCCCGGCCATCGGCGGCGGTGGCGGCGGTCGGCCGGACATGGCGCAGGCCGGCGGCAAGCAGGCCGATGGCATTCCTGCGGCCTTGAAGCAGGCCCAGGAAACCCTCGCTAATCTTTAAAGCTAAATTGCAAGGGCGCTACGATATTTGGAGTTGAAAGGCATCTTGCCTGGAAACTCCTTTTTATATACCATTTTTATGTCTTAGCACACAAAGAGGACATTACACTGTCCCTTGTCTGCTCTCCGACCAAAGAAATTAGAAATGGAGTGTGTGTAATGT
>NZ_BOLT01000038.1:0-14155 GCF_016861805.1 Lacticaseibacillus sp. 53-4 | reverse complement strand
TGCATCAAGACAATATCCTCTTCCATTGTTTGTGTAGGAACTTCAATGATACAGGATATCTGTTCTTGATGTTTTTTATTGTCCAAAAAATTTTGAGACAGTGGCTAACTTGATTCTAAAATGCGCGAAATTTTTTTAAACAAAATGCACAAAAAGATTTTTTTTGTGTTGCTGAGAGGTTGCAAAATGATACTGCAAGGTATATAATTTTTACGTAATTATTGAAATCGCTTTCATTTTTTGTGAAAAAAGTCCTTTTATTCATTCATCTTATTGCTTTGAAAGATATTGTTAAAAATAAATAAAATCGTTATAAACTAAATATAATAAGGAGAGCTAAATAATGAAAAAAACAAAATTAATAATTTGTCTTTTCCCAATCGTACTGCTTATCAGTTTTACATTGCTATCCAATGGAACTGGTAAAAAGATTGTTTTTGCTACATCTTCATCAGAATATGCTACACAAGCTCTGTCTGACGAGAAAAATGCCGCACAAAAAAATGATTTTACATCTTTTGATAAAAAATGGGCCTATGAAGGGACAGATTTGGGATTTAACTATTCAACAACCAGTACTACTTTCAAAATCTGGTCACCAACTGCGACGAGCGTGAAGCTGATAAGTTATGGGAAGAATACCAATCCGACAGCGGCACAGGTCTCAGCGAAAGCAATGACACGCGGGAGATCAGCGACACCAACTAATCACGCAACCAATACGATTGGGGTGTGGACTTTGACCGTTCCTGGCAATCAAAATGGCATGGTTTATGCTTACAAACTAACTTTTGCTGACGGAACCGTTAGTGATTATGCTGGGTCAACTTATGGAACACTTTCTACGAGTTCTGTCAGCAATACAACCAATGATCCTTATTCTATTGCGACGACACAAGGTGGAAATCGTTCAGTTGTCGAATCGTCAGCAAACCTCGCGTCAAATCTGGCACTTGCGCAAGGCAAGTCTGCAACTTGGCGGGTAGCAAGTCCAACACAAGCCATCGTTGACGAACTACATATTCGTGATTTTACAAGCTCATCAACATCTGGTGTTTCGGCTGGTAATCGTGGTAAGTTTCTCGGAGTGATTCAGTCAGGAACAACTGATCCAAATACAGGTACAGCGACTGGACTTGATTATCTGAAAAACGAGGGCTTTAACTACATTCAACTCATGCCAGCCAGTCAGTATGCGACGGTCAACGAAGCGGGAAACCGTACTACTGCGCAGCCGAATAACTTCAACTGGGGATATGACCCACAAAATGAAATGGTACCAGAGGGCGAATATGCCAGTAATTCTGTCAATCCTGTCACACGTATTAAGGAAATGAAAGAAATGGTACAAGGCTTGCATACAAATGGGATTGGCGTGGTAATGGATATGGTTCTAAATCACGTCTATAGTCAGTCAGCATCCGCTTTTGAAAAAGCCGAGCCGGGCTATTATTTCCGCAAAAATACGCAATCTGGGTGTGGCAATGATACGGCGAGCAGCCACGAAATGTTTGGTAAATACATTATTGACTCTGTCACTTACTGGGCGAAAAATTATGATATTGACGGCTTCCGTTTTGATGAAATGACACTTTTAGACAGCACGACTATGAATAAACTGCGTGCCGCACTGACAGCACTTGACCCACATATTATCATGTATGGCGAAGGTTGGAGCGATTCTAATGCAAATAATATTCCTGAAACGTCTATCAATAATTACAAAAATGTTCCTGGTATTGGTTTTTTCAATCCTGGTGAACGTGACGCCATCAGTAATAATGGAGGTTCTGCAGGTGGATTCGCAGCAGGAAATACGGCAAGTACCACAACGGTCGCAGGAGCACTTTTGGCTTCTGGAGGTTGGAACGGAAATGGCACAGTGCAAGCTTTCTTGACGCCAAGCCAGTCTATCAATTATGTTGAATGTCATGATAGCTCCACCTTAAATGACTCACTCTGGTCAGCTGATCCGAATGATTCTGTGGCGACACATCAAGCGCGAGTGACGCTCGCAAATGCCACGAATATTCTTGCAAACGGTGTGACATTTATGGAAACAGGACAGGAGTTTGACCAGTCCAAATTAGTCAATCCGTCAAATCTGACGCCGCTCTCCCCTACACAGACACAGGCTTATCAATCGGGTAGTATGGAAAAACCTGCATGGTATTCTGCGTCATGGGATACTGCCAAAAATTCATACAATGGACTTTTTGGCTTGGATAGTAATGGTACTTACCATGGCAATTATTGGCCAGGTAGTAATCTCTACACCCCAGTAGTTGCGGGGGATGTAGTCAATGCCATTAATTGGGATAATGTCAAGGACAATCAAAATGCTGTTAATTTTATTGGAAATTTGATGAAATTTAAAAAATCCAATCCGCAATTTTGGCCTGATGATTATAGCAAAATTGCTTGGACTCCTACCAGTAAAGGTGTAGAAAATGTCACAAATGCGTCAAACGGAGTGATCACAGAAGAATTAACATCGGGTGCGACCAAATATTTAGTCATATTGAATGCTAGCGGTCATTCGGTCAAAATTGGTCAAGGTGGTCAGTTTTATGGGGTGTCAAATTTGACAGGTAAAACTGTTATAATTTCTGACGATAGTAGCTTAACAGCTAATCAAGTTTTGAATAGCTCTGTCACCCTGTCAACTTTGACAGTCACCGTTATCCAACTTTCTAAATAAAAAACACATCAAATTTGATGCAAATCAAAAAGGAGAAAACATGATATACAGTAGAATGAATCGGCTTCATTCTCAGATGAAAAAAACACATTTTCGTGCTTGGAAATCGGGGAAAATTTGGCTTTACGGTGCAGTGACTCTCACTGTTTTGGGACTTGGTGTTGCGGTTCCTACGACCTTCTTTGGGACATCCACGACTCTTGTTGCTCATGCAGACACAACGTCTGCTCAAAATGCGACAATTACTTTTTGGCCATCAACAGCTTATACGGGACAGAAACTTTATGCTTATGTTTGGGGGACAGGAAATACTGCTTATGACAGTCAGTTCGTCCCATTAAGCATTGGCTCTGCCGTTGGCTCTGCGGATTCTGTGACCTTGTCAAATCTGAGTGCTTCGAGTATGGGTATTATCATTACAACAACGAATAATTGGAGTACAGCACAAAAGCTCAATGCAGGTGGCGCAGATATTATGGTGTCGATGACAGCAGGACATTCAGTTCAGATTGGCATCAATCAGCAAGGAACGCGTTATGCCACATCTGTGGTACCCACGATATCTGCACCAACGAATGCACCAACGTCAGGGATCGTCGGAACACCTGTCACGTTGAACGGTGCAAATGCAGTAATCACTGATTCATCAAAAATGGGTTCTGGTGCTATCAGCTCTGTTACGGTCACAGACCCAAATGGCGTGACAACGCCAGCTTCTGCAGATACTTTCACGCCAAAGATACCTGGTCAATACACGCTAACTTACAATTATAGTTATACAAATTTGGATAAAACGACGAGCACTGTGTCAGCAAATAGCACAATCCAAGTCACTGCTGAAAACGCGAATAAAGTTACCACAACGAGTGGTCCGGACTTGACGCAAGGACAAGCGATTGACCTGTCAGCAAATGGCAACACGATGAAAAGTCATGTCAGCGACTCTAACAGTAGCGTCACACCGAGTATTCAGTCTGTTAGCTGGACACCTACAGGTTCTACAACAGCGCAGACAATCACAGCAAACGCTGATGGCACTTACACATTTCCTAGCGCTGGCACCTATACCGTGATTTATACTGATGGGACTGGAGCGACTGGGACAGTAGACGGTAAAGTTCTTGCACAGCCGGCTCGTTTCACGACAGTTACTGATGCAGATACAAAAATTGCTGTTGGAAACACGGTTGATGCTGAGAATTATTATAGATTGATTGATCCAAATAATTCGGCAATTAACATCTCTAATGCTACGATTTCTGTCACAGGTCCTGATAGTTCAGATTTCACAGGAGCTGCGATTTCTGGGACACAATTTATCCCTGATGTAGAGGGGGATTACACTATCAATTATTCTTATGTTGATGGTACAGGGGCAGAACAAAAAGCAAGTCAAATCATTACTGTGGTCGGTGGGCCAAAGTTAAATGCTGACGAGAGTTTTGAAGCTCAAAAGACAGTCAATGCAGATGGCACAGGCATTTATACATATAATCCACAAACACAAGGTGTGACCGTTACTGACCCAGAAAACGACAAGGCGCTTCCGTCAGTAACTATCTATGATGTGGACGGTAAAACGCCACTGACAGCAAATCCTGACGGCACTTACAATCTGACACCTGCTGGAACTGCTGACGAAACGGGCAGCACTAGTGGCACTTACTATGTGACATGGGCTTACCCAGGCGCAGAGCAACCGAGTTGGGATATGCAAACGGTGACGGTGCTCTCTGCGGGTCAAGTGCAGCCCGTCATCACAGTACCTGCTCAAAGTAATGTGAATGTTGGCTCAACGGTAGATACCACACAAGGGTTAACCATGAAAAACTCTGCCAATGAAAATTTGCGAACTGATGAAATCAAAACAGCCTTAGCAAATGGCGATTTGACAATTTCACTGACAGACCCATCAGGCAATAATTCTACACTGAGAGATGGTATATTTTCAGCGACAGATATTGGCAATTACGGTATAACATTTGACTATACAGACCCTGTGACAGGACTGTCAGCTGTTGAACAATCTGGTGTTGTCGTGTCCCAACCCGCCACAAATACAGAAACGGACATCATTTCCAATGGTTCAACTACTTATACTTATAGCCCAAATTCAGGAAATGTTACGCTGACAGGTGGCAATAGCGCCAATCTCACAACTGTGAACCAAATTACGGACAGCAAGGGAATTCCTTACGGAACAGTAGATGAAAATGATGGAGTGTCGAGTGCCGACTTGCCAATAGGAAGCTATACCGTTCAGTGGCAGTATACTTATACAGATGTTAACGGTAATGTTGTATCTATTCCTGTCAGTCAAACTGTAAATGTTATCGGCAAAGTTACTTACGATGCCAACGGCGGCACAGGCATGATGGCAAGCCAAAAAACGGATACCAATGGTAACATTACACTAGATACCAACAGTTATACAAATGGCGATAAAACTTTCAAAGGCTGGAACACTAAGGCAGATGGTAGCGGGATTTCTTACACCGACAAACAAGCTATCACAGGGATTAGTAGCAATGTAACTCTCTATGCACAATGGATTGGCACTTCAGGCAATACAACGAATCCGAAAGATGGCACCGGTTCAGGTAACACAACGACGCTAGATCCAACTGATCCTGCCACTGACAAGACCTATCATGATCAGCTGAATAAAACTGTCACCCAGACCATAAACTATGTTTATGGCGAAAAGGATGATGGTAAAAAGGCCTCCGACAGTAACGTGCAGGAAGTGCAATTCACACGCACGGCCACTTACGACAATGTGACCAAGCAAATTGTCGCTTATGGGCCATGGACGCCGGTTGGTGACGGTAACTTTAAGGCGGTTGATAGTCCAATAATCAAAGGCTATCATACTAAGACGCCAACAGTGACAGGATCAACTGCAGATCCGAACGCTGATTCAGCTCCAATCACTGTGCATTATGATACGACCACACAACACGTCATAATCACCTATATTGACCAGAACACAGGTAAAATCTTGAAGACGCAAAAGTTAACAGGTAAGACTGATGCTGTGCTTAACTACGATGTTGAGGCCATGATTGCTGAATATCTAAAACAAGGGTATCTCCTTGTCAGCAACAATGTTCCGGAAGTTGGTAAGATGGGGCGCTTCAAGGTCAATGCAGACGGGAATGGGTATGAAGTTCACCTGTCTCTGGCGCCAAAGACAAAAAAATTAAGTAGCAACGTCACAAAGAAACAAAAAGTAGACACAGATAATGGTCAAAGAAAACTTCCAGCCACTGGGGAAAGAGTTAATCATCTGGGTGTAATCGGGCTGGTTGTTATGGCAATGACATCGCTCTTTGCGCTTGATGCGAGAAAGCGCGGGTAACGTTCGCATAGTTAATTGGTTAAACTTAGATCATCTCAATCAGAGATGGTCTATTTTTATGGGTCTACACTTTACGGTGTTGGAGAAATTCCAACATGGTAGGTGTAGGCCCCTTTTTCGTAGAACGCAAAAAGGGCATCCATCGGATACCGTGCTAAAGTAAGCACCCAATAACTGACCGTATGTAAAAGGCAGCGCCCCAGCAGTACCCTTACCTCATCATGAAGAATGGTGAGGTGTTTTTATGGATAAACCAGATATTGTCAGAATCAAACTTGACGAGGAGCATCGCCGCCCCGATTTGAATCCATCGACCAAGGCGCTACAGATCAAAATCGGTAGCAACAAGACCGTTGTTGTCTATAACCACATCCAAGGGTACATCCTGGATGCATTGATGAAAGCCGTGTTCAATGATGCTCATTGATATTCGTAAGCTAAGCGGCATTTACTTGATCTGCGGCCGAACCGACTTGCGTCGCGGAATCGATGGACTAAGTAGCGTGCTACAGGAAGAGTACGAGCTAGACCCATACAGTCGGGCGCTCTTTCTGTTCTGCGGAACCCGAAAGGATCGCTTCAAGGCACTCTATTGGGCTGGCGATGGATTCGTACTGCTTTACAAGCGCATTGAAGACGGTCGGATCCAGTGGCCAGCAACCCAGAACGAAGTCCAAAAAATTTTGAGACAGTGGCTAACTTGATTCTAAAATGCGCGAATACATTACAACTGCCTTTTCAATGAAGTATAGAAATCCTCATGGGATCCAGCCAACAGCACAATGACTGTTGTTGGAGGACTGATCATATATGCAACGCGGTACTCAGTCTTTTGATACCTAAACCCCATGGTGTATATTCCTGAGAGGTCGCCAGTTTTCGCGTCACCAGATTCTGGATCATCTGCAATAGTCGTATAGATCAGATCAACGAATCTTTCTTTAAGCTTCCTCTCTTTAATTTTCTTTAGGTAGCGTATAACCGCATTCTTGAGTTGAATATCACAGGCCAATTTCTTCCTCCAACTCTTTACGAGAAAGGGACGACGTGTCATCATCTGTGGCTAAATTCTTTAACGATTCTGAAATGGCGTGCTTTTGCCGATTAAACTCGCTGACTAATTCATCACCAGATAATCCTTGAGATACTAAAGACTTGAGAATATCAGTAGAAAAATCGAGGAAATCATCTTCATTATCCACGAACCGGTAAAAGATTCCATTGGCTCTTAGTTCGGGGACAACCTTCCGTCCTGGCGCAATATTGTACTCCTTTGGAACCGTCAGTGTGAGCGAGTTGCCTTGTTTTCTTGTTTTAGTTTGCATGGTTTTCCTCCTATAATTATCCTGTAATTATATTATAGGACGCTTTTCTTCGTTTGTACAGAGTAATTACTTGTTTTAACGTCCCAATATATGTTCCATTTGGGTACACCCTAATGTGATATTAATGTTGAACTATGCAGGTCTTACGTTGGCGATGATTCAAATGCAAATTCAATTAAAAAGATCTGAATGCGAACCCGTGTCGATAAAGCGCACAAACTCACCATCATATTTGTAAATTAATAACCAATCCGGCTTGATATGTAAATCACGCTCTGGTTTACGATTAACCAAAGCGTGATCATTATAATGCGGATCTAACGGTTCATCTCGTAATAGTTTATGATAAACAGCTTCAAAATCTTCTTTTTTATAGCGCCCCCCTTTTAAAATCGTCTTGTAATGTTTTTTAAATTGACGTTCAAAGGCTGGTTTATAAACAAATTTATTCATTTAACCAATCCAGTCCTTCCTCAGGATCGTTAAATTCAACGTAATCTTGACTCCTAATAGCCTTTTTTAAACGTGTGTTTGGCTGAGAGACCTCAAAGGGAATTCCTCCGGCTTCAATGGATTTCTTGGCAAAGATACGAAAAGCTTCCCCGGGAGTTAACCCCACACGACTTAGGACAATCTCGAAGTCCTTTTTTTCTTTTTCGCTCATTCTGAAATGTACTTGGCTAGTCATAAAAATCACCTCTAGCTTTATGGTACCATTTGGTACCATAAAAACAAGCGTTTTTCTACAAATTAGGGTACTCCCACACGCTTGGGTTGATTGTCAATTCAGGAAAGTTCGTCCGAACGGATACACCCTAACGAGTCTAAAAATGCGATACCTTTTAAATTTGGATGTAAGCTGATTCCTGAGACAACTTTTAAGAGAGGGTATAATGAATAAATCGTCTCTCAAACGGTATCGAGTCTTTGAAGGTCAAACACAACAAGGCTACGTATTCGCAGACCTTTAAAATTACTGTGGTAGAGTATGTGCATACACCTCAAGTAAGCAGAGTTCAAGCTGCCGCGCATTTCGGTATCTCTCCCAGCCAAGTCAACTCTTGGATTCGTATCGTAAAGGACCAAAGAGTTACCGGCGTACGTGCGCAGCGTAAAGGAAGGCCGCCTATGGGTAAGCACAAGCAAATCAAACCAATCAAGAAGCTCGAGCCAACGCAAGAGGAGAAGTATAAGCAAGAAATTCTCGAGCTTAAAAGCAAGCTGCACGAAGCTGAATTGGACTGTGATATTTTAAAAGCACTCGCGACCCTGACGAAGAATTCACCGAAGCACTCTCTACGAAAGTAAAGGCTGGCATCGTGACTTCGTTAAGGTCGCAATACGATCTCAATGAGCTGCTTAAGTCCCTCCACTTACCTCGAGCGACTTATTACGACCGGCTTAGGCGTGATAAGAAGCCTGATAAGTATGCCGAGGTCAAAGCCTTCATCAAGAAGTGTTTTTTCGGTTCGAAAGAGACTTATGGGTATCGTCGAATTCACGATGAAGCAGACAAAGTCGGCTACCACTACGCCGAGGAAACAATTAGACGTCTAATGAGTGATATGGGATTGAAATGTCTGATTTACTCTAAACATACTTCCAAATATCACTCCTACAAAGGTCACGTTGGTCTCATTGCGCCTAACATCTTGAATCAGAAGTTTGAGACCACACAACCACTCACAGTGTTCCATACTGATGTGACCCAGGTACGGCTGTACAACGGCGAATGGGGCTATATCTCTTCAATCACAGATGAAGCTAGCCGTGAAGTGATCGCGGCTATTGTCAGTGCTTCTCCCAATAAGGCTTTGATTCAAGCGTCACTTGATGAATTAGAGCATCACCTTAAAGAAGGCATCAAACCAACTCTTCACTCTGATCAAGGGTGGCAATATCAAATGGCGGACTACCAGCAACGTCTCAAGGCTATGAACATTACACAGAGCATGTCTCGTAAAGGTAACTGTCACGATAATGCGCCCATCGAAAGCTTCTTCAACCTCCTAAAACGTGAGTGCTTGAATCGGTATCAGATCAACACGCTCTCAGATCTGAGCAAGCTGGTGAACGGTTACGTGGATTGGTTTAACAATGTCAGAATTTCGAGAAACAAAAATGGCTTGACCCCAGTTGAGTACCGGGAACAAACCATGATTGCTTAATTCAAAATCTAAATTGTCTAACTTTTCTATTGCACTTCACTCACTTTTAGGGCTATTCATGTGTTTAAGTGGTGAAACAAAATTCAGCAATTTAGTTTTTCAGCAGCCTCCCAATAATACACGAGTACTTCCAGCCTAACGAAACAACCAAAGGCGGTCAAGTACTTTCTTTAAATAAGTTTTTGGCAAGAAAATTCTCATCTACGCCATGACGCTGTCCGGCAACGTAGCTATCAGGTGTCGGTAGTCTAGCGAAGTGAAAGTGCTTTGAAATTGGGACGGAAGCTGGCCGTCAATGCATAGTGAGATTTCCATGCCTTTAACGGGCACCGCCTACGGAAAGCCGCAGGTCGAGATCCACTTTTAATATGAGCGAAGCGAATATTTAAAGTTAGCTCGGCCGAGGACCCTCACTATGCAGCGGCGAGCCAGCTGGAGCCCCAATTTCAAAGCACTGAAACGGAGCTAGGCCACTGGCGCCTGATGACGGTATGAAAGATTTACGCTACCAGACAACATTTGCATGATAAAAGCCGAGACAATTAATATCTCGGCTTGGTTGATCATGATATGCTAGTGGGTCAACGCGCGCTTGACGCCACGTTGCTCGAAATCTTTTTGATAGTTGGTTAAAGCCGTGTAGATCTTGGCGGCTTCTTCGTCATTACCGCGTAATTCAAACAAGCCGATCACAGGCGAATTGAAGCGGCGGGCATAGTGCTTGGCCGTCAAGCCAAATTGGGCATTGAAGTTGCGATTACCAGAGCCGACGATCCCAAGCAAGTTCTCGGTATTGGCGGCATCGAGTTCATCGCGAAAGTCCAGGGTCATCACTTCTTTGTACCCGTTGTTGATGCCGTCTCCTCCATCTAAATAAGTCGGTACCATCGCAAAAAACGGTTGATCCATAATTCTGACATCCACAGATTCAGAGTATTCTACAGCGTTGATTTGATAAGCGTCAGCGTTTTTTGCGTGTTGTTGCTCTGCATAGGCACATAGGCGCTTCACAAACGCGCGGGTATTACCAGAAATCGAAACATAAAATAAATTGATCATTTGTCGTCCCCCGCAGTTGGGTCAGAGATGACGTCAATGTTGTAATCATCATCACTCATCGCTTCCACTTGACCTAACAAGTAGCCGTTGCCGACTTGGGAGAAGAAGTCGTGGTTGGACGTGGTGGTGTTGATCCCGTTCATGATGATCGGGTTCACGTCAGATGCCGTGGTTGAGAACATGCTGTCTTTGCCCAGGTTCATCAAGGCTTTGTTGGCGTTATATTCCACAAAAGTCATGACTTCTTTGGTCCAGCCGACTTGATCGTAGCAAAGGGCGGCATATTTTTCTTCGTTGGCGTAAAGCTTGTACAACAAGTCGTAAGCCCAGTCGTCTTGTTTTTGCTTTTCAGCGTCGGACAATTGGTTATAAGCGATTTGATATTTATAGCCGATGTAAGTACCATGCACGGATTCATCCCGCAAGATCAACTTAATGATTTCAGCGACGTTGTTGAGCTTGTTATTGCCTAAATAATACAGTGGCGTGTAGAAACCTGAGTAGAATAAGCAAGTTTCCAAGAAGACATTGGCGACTTTTTTATGCAAGGGATCTGGGTCGTTGCGATACAAATCTACGATCCACTTGGCTTTGTTTTGCAAGTATTCTTCAGAGTCGGACCATTGGAAAATTTCATCGATTTCCGGTTGGGTGTTCAACGTGGAGAAAATGGTGGAGTAAGACTTAGCATGGACTGATTCCATGAATTGGATGTTGTTCAAGACTGCTTTTTCATGCGGGGTGATGGCACCAGTGGTCAGCGCGCGCATGCCGTCTTGGCTTTGCACCGTGTCCAATAAGGTCAAGCCACCGAAAACATGCCCGACCACCCATTGATGAGTATCGTCTAGTTCGCGCCAGTCGTCCATATCATTTGACACCGGCACGCGGGTATCCAGCCAGAACTGCTCCGTTAATTTTTCCCAAGTTGCTTTGTCGACAGCGTCTGAAACGCGGTCCCAGTTGATCGCCTGATAATTTTCCATAGTTGATGTGCATCCTCTCTGAATTGACGTTAAAATGTCAGTTGCGCGTAAATTTTACCACAGCTACGCACAAGCCAAAAACTGCAAGATGTTGTTTGCGGTTTGACCGTAACCACAATATACAGTACCATAGCATTATTCTCAATGCTAAAAAACAAAGGAGCGTTCGCCATGGGCCTCAAAGCCATCGATCCAGAACAAGTGACGTATTTCAAACTCAATAATGAAATTAATATTCCGGTGGATGGGCAGATCCCATTGGCCAAAGACAAAGAAGCCTTGGCTGCTTTCTTCAAAGAAAATGTCGATCCCAATACCTTAACTTTCGACAGTCTTAAAGACCGCTTGGGCTATTTAGTTGACCACAACTATTATGAAGCCGACTTTTTAAGCAAGTATTCGCTTGGATTCATGGAACAACTCCGCGATTATTTAGCCGCGCAAGACTTCCACTTCCAATCCTTTATGGCCGCCTACAAGTTCTACGCCCAATACGCGTTAAAAACTGACGACAACGACCATTACTTGGAATCGTTTGAAGACCGCGTATTTGCCAACGCCTTATTCTTCGCTGGCGGTGACGAAAACCTTGCCCAAAGCTTAGCCGATGAAATGATCCACCAACGCTACCAACCAGCCACCCCATCGTTTTTAAACGCTGGTCGCGCGCGCCGTGGTGAATTAGTTTCTTGTTTCTTATTGCAAGTGTCCGATGACATGAACGCGATCGGCCGGGCCATCAACTCCGCATTGGAACTGTCTCGCATCGGCGGTGGCGTTGGGATCACGCTTTCCAACTTGCGTGAAGGCGGCGCCCCGATCAAAGGCATTGAAGGCGCAGCTTCTGGCGTTTTACCGGTGATGAAGTTATTGGAAGATTCCTTCTCATATTCCAACCAACTCGGCCAACGCCAAGGCGCCGGTGTGGTGTATTTGAACGTGTTCCATCCTGACATCATCGCCTTTTTAGGGGCGAAAAAAGAAAATGCCGATGAAAAGTATCGCTTGAAGACCTTAAGCCTCGGCGTGATCGTGCCAGATAAGTTCTACGATTTGGTCAAAGCCGACGCTGATATGTACTTATTCTCGCCATATTCTGTGGAACGCGAATATGGTCAGCCTTTCTCTTACATCGACATCACCAAAGAATATGACAACTTGGTAGCTAACCCGAACATCACCAAGAAAAAGATCCGTGCCCGCGACTTGGAAACCGAAATCTCCAAGCTACAACAAGAATCCGGCTATCCTTACATCATGAACGTGGATACTGCCAACAATGCTTCGCCAATTGCCGGCAAGATCATCATGTCCAACTTGTGCTCTGAAATCATGCAAGTGCAAACGCCAAGCGTGTTGAACAACCGCCAAGAATATGATGTGTTAGGCACAGATGTCTCGTGTAACCTCGGCTCCACCAACATCCCGAACTTGATGCAAAGTCCAGACTTTGAAAAATCCGTCGATGCGATGGTGCGTGCTTTGACCTACGTCACCGACCACTCGGCCATCGACGTGGTGCCATCGGTGCAAAATGGTAACGACTTGGCGCACTCCATCGGCTTAGGCGCGATGGGCTTGCACACCTATTTTGCCAAGCATCATATGCACTACGGCAGTCCTGAATCATTGGACTTCACCAACCAATACTTCTTGTTGCTGAACTACTACAGCTTAAAAGCCTCCAACCAAATTGCGCGTGAACGCGGCGTGGTGTTTCATAACTTTGAAGCTTCCAAGTACGCCGACGGTAGCTACTTCGATAAGTATTTGAATCAAGACTGGTCGATCAAATTCGATTCCGTTGCCGAACAATTCAAAAACATTCATATCCCCACTAAGCAAGACTGGGCTGACCTTAAAGCTGCCGTGATGAAAGATGGGTTATACCATCAAAACCGCATGGCAGTGGCACCAAACGGTTCGATTTCTTATATCAACGACACAAGTTCCAGCTTGCACCCGATCGTCAACCGCATCGAAGACCGCCAAGAAAAAACCATCGGCACGATTTACTACCCAGCTTCTGGCTTAGCCAATGACACATTGCCCTATTACCAATCTGCCTATGACACCAACATGTGCAAAGTGGTCGACGTTTACGCGGCGGCTCAACAACACGTCGATCAAGGGATGTCCATGACTTTCTTCATGCGCTCCACGATTCCAGTTGGCACGTACCCTTGGAAAGATGGCCGCACGAACAAAATGACCACCCGGGATCTCAACATTTTACGCAACTACGCCCATGCGAAAGGCATCAAGTCGATTTACTACATCCGCACCTTCACTGATGATGACTCGGAAATCGGCGCTAACGCTTGCGAAAGTTGCAGTATCTAACTAAAGGTTGAAAGTATCAAATAGACCGTAACCATTGATGTCAAACGGTTATGGCACGATATATTACTAGTTTCCACTTCATTGAGCATTACCGAGTAGCCTGGCCAGGCTACTCGGTAATGCTTTTATAAATTCGCCTCAATTTTCAAGTCAAGTGCAACGATGATAACGAATTCTTGATAGTGGTCTAGGCTGTTACGCCATGCATCGGT
>NZ_BOLT01000037.1:0-962 GCF_016861805.1 Lacticaseibacillus sp. 53-4 | reverse complement strand
CCGATGCATGGCGTAACAGCCTAGACCACTATCAAGAATTCGTTATCATCGTTGCACTTGACTTGAAAATTGAGGGACGATACTCTTTGGGATGACAATGGCAAGGTAGGTTATTTACAGACAGCATTTTACTCTGCTGGTGCACCAGGCCTCATTGCTGGCAAGGGCCAAGCTGCTCAAATCAATATTACTGGTACGGATACCGTAACAGCCCGGCTGCACTATAAGGCTGATACTGGAGACGATAAATATATCGAACTGCCAGACCTGACAAAAAATTATAAAGATGGTCAGGACACGATGGCGGAGACTGATTTTCCGCAGACCTTAAATGCGACGGATGAGGCCTTAATTCCCACGGGCTATCACTTAGTTGCTAATAGCCGTAAAATTCTAAATACAGGGAATGGCGGTCAGGATTATGATCAGGATCATCCTAATGGCACTGCAGCATTTGGCCAAGTGGCTAAGTATGATTTTGACGGTGACATTGTTCAGTACGAAATAGAAACAAAACCGACTGTCGTTTCTGGTCAGGTAACTTATGTTGACGATGACAATAACGGGTCAAAAGTTGGTGATCCTGTTAGCTTAGATGCTGCCAATGGGGCTACTGGGACTTATAATATCACGGTTCCGGAGCATTATGTTTTGGTGCCAAACCAACCATCAATAAGTAATGGCAAAGTGTCGTATATGTTGACCGATGATGCTAACAAGAACAGCTTCGTGATCCACCTGAAGCACAAGACGGCAGCTTCAACGCTGAGAACAACGCGGACTATCGTGTATACCGTGGACGGCTCTAAGACAGGAGCGCCGCAGGCGGTCACACAACCTGCTGTTACTTGGAATATCACGACCGATGAAGCGACCGGCCTGATCACCAAGGCGACGCCTCAGGGTTCCTTTGCCGAGGTCACGACCCCATCCAAGCCTGGTTACACACCAGACAAGGCAAC
>NZ_BOLT01000036.1:0-4497 GCF_016861805.1 Lacticaseibacillus sp. 53-4 | reverse complement strand
GTACCAGCAGAAACAACACCGAAGTTGACGTTAGTCTCTGGGTCACCGGTTAACGAGACCGTCTTCGTTAACTACACAGCTAATGACGATAGTCTGACGATCAGCTACGTTGATGATGAAAGAGGTCAAGCTCAAGTCGGTGACGCGATTACAAAGACTGGTAAGACTGGCGGTACAGGAAGCTATACGGTAGTAGTACCGGATGGTTATGTACTGGTCACTCCGCAAAAAGATGTTCAGGATAATAAAGTTAACTATACGTTTACGCCAGGCAACGATAATAAGCTGATTCACCTGACCCACAAGACGACAGATTCAACGCTGACAACAACGCGGACTATCGTCTATGAGATTAATGGTAAGAAGGTTGATACACCAGCGCCAGTCGTACAGGACACGACGTGGACGATTACTACGGATATGGTAACGGGAGCTATTACTGCTGCAAAGCCGAAGAACAACTATGCAGCAGTAACGACACCAGCATTGGCAGGATATATACCCGATAAGAAGACGGTAGACGAAGAGACGCCGAAATTAACGCTGGTATCTGGTTCGCCAGTAAATGAAACTGTATTCGTAAACTACACGCCTGAAGCTGATGAGCTTCAAGTTACTTATGTGGAGATTGATGAGTTTGGCAATCCAAGACAAGATCAATTGATTAAGACGGAGATGGTTGCTGGTAAGACAGGTGAACTTGTTTCATTCACACCAACTGTTCCTAAAGGTTATATTGCATCTAACTTTGTACCTGGCGAACCAATCACCTATACACTTACGCCATCAGCGGACGGTCTAATTCTCTACTTGTATCGCGACTACGGGAGTGGTAATGGTGGTGGCAACCCGCCGACAGACAACGGTGGCAACCCGCCAACGAACAACGATGGCAATCCGCCAACGAACAACAATGGCAATCCGCCAACGAACAACAATGGCAACCCGCCAACGAACAACGATGGCAATCCGCCAACGAACAACGATGGCAACCCGCCAATGAACAACAATGGTAACCCGCCAACGAACAACGATGGCAATCCGCCAACGAACAACGATGGCAACCCGCCAACGAACAACGATGGCAATCCGCCAACGAACAACGATGGCAATCCGCCAACGAACAACGATGGCAACCCGCCAACAGACAACGGTGGCAACCCGCCGACGAACAACGGTGGCAACCCGCCAACGAACAACGATGGCAACCCACCAACAGATAACGGTGGCAACCCACCGACAAACAACGAAGGTGGCAATCCGCCAATCAACGGCGGCGGCACCACACCGGGCAACCCAGGTGATACCCCAACCAATGAAGGTGGCAACCCTACCAGACTAAAGCTGCCTCGGACAGATAATGAGACGCCTACTGGTAACGAAACGCCGATTAACAACGAGACCCCAACTGGTAACGGGACTCCTGCTGGCAAGACCAGCAACAGGAGAACGTTGCCTAAGACTGGTAACGAAAGTGCCACTGGCTTGGCATTACTCGGTGTTTCTCTAATGAGTCTTCTAGGTTTGGTTGAGCGGAAGCGCAAGGCAGATCGTTAACGGATTAGACGAATTTGAAAGAACCGTTCTTCACGCAACGCGTGAGGAGCGGTTCTTTTTGGTTCTGAGTTTATAAAAGTGGTAAGCAACGAATAGCAGATCGTCTTGCAAACTGAAAAGGACCGCAATTGTCTTTTGGGATTGCAGCGCTTCCTCGTTTATACAGTTTCATTGTTGGTTGGTTTTAGATGCTGATTCCAAGGTAAATAGGAGAAAGCGCAACCGCTTGCGTGGATGTCGTGACCAGAGCGCTCACTTTACCTCTCACGTGTTCTCGTTTACGACACGAATATCGATTCCCAGTCGGGTTCGACTCGATTCAGCAAATCTCTCGGCTAAATGAATAATTGCCTGCACCAATCATTTGAACGCTTTGACGAAAATCAAAGGCCTCCAGGTTTGAGCTCACCGATTCGTCAGAGACTAATTTTGAACGGAATTGCAAAAAAATAAGGCAAAATACAAAATTTGGGAATTTGACACACGAACAATAAAAAATTGGCGCGGAAGAGCCCAGAAACCCTGCAGCATTAAGCTTTGTCATCGTCGCCAAAATATGAAATAATCATATTTTACGTGAACCGCTAAAGCCTTGTCAGTACTGGCCTTTCAAGATTCTCCGCACCATATTCAAATTTCTCGTGTCTCGATTTCCAGGATTTTGTATTTTGCCTAAAATCAAGCGGGAATCCGACAGGAAAAGCTGTTTTGTGAAATCTGTCGCCAAAATGCAGTATCGTCAGAATAAACAAAAATCCGCCAAAAAAGCGGATTCTGGAAATTGAGGTGAAGCTTGCGTTAACCACTCCTAACCGTGAAAGTCTGCACTTTGGGCCAAGACCTGATTAACAAGCTCATGGTCAAAATGAACTGGACTTTTCCGCGACTTGGTCAAATGATTCGATAGCAAAGACTAAAGCGGTTCATTCGGGCCTGGAGAGCGGAAGATCTGTCCGGCAATTAAGCAACGTCTCTTCAAGAAGACAATCATTTCCAGTATTCTAGGGAGAGCACATCAAAATCTTGCGGCGTCCACTTTCACTGTTGAGGGAACACCTCTTTGATGCGCGGAAAAGCTTATTAAGAGAGGAGGGCAGTGATAAGCATCTTCCCAGGTTCTCACGCCTAAACTAGGAAATCCAACTAACGATCACGCTCAAGGCCGAGAAACTTCTTTGTCCATATCCGTGGTCAATGTGGCTCAAGCTAATTCAACGCAGTCAAAATAGTCGACCAACTTAAAATGATGACTAACCTTTTCTGAGGCTGATGTTGCCTTCACACTGTTTAGAGACCAGTGAGTTAAGGACCCGATACAGAGATTAATCGGTATTAAACGCCGTCATCTGATGTACAAAACCGGAGTCTCCGCGTTTTTTGCAAAAATAGAAAAAATCGCGGAGAATGTTCCCTCTTTTCCCACCTTAGAATATAGACATGGAGTGAGGAGGGAAAAACGATGCGAGTGAAAAATCTCTCAGGTGAACAATTTGGTCGGCTGACCGTGCTCAAGCGAGCAGGGACAGCCAAGAACGGGAATGCGGTATGGCAATGCCAGTGTTCTTGCGGTAATACGGTCACAGTCGACGGGTGTCGGCTGCGGTCAGGCCAAGTGCGCAGTTGTGGGTGCTTGCGTCGGGACGTCGCTCGGCAACGCGCGGCGTTAAATCCGGCCTTCAGGGCGCACCAGCACGCGCATGGGCGTGATTTGACGAATGATGATGGGATTTCGCTGAATTCATTAGTCAAAAGCAAGCGCAATAAGTCTGGTGTAGTGGGTGTCTCTTATAATCCGGCCAATAACCGTTGGTTTGCGCGGCTCCGGTATCAAGGCCGCTATGTGCTTCTCAAGTCATGTCAGACGTTTGATGAAGCGGTGGCCTTGCGTAAGGCTGCAGAATACCAATATCTGGGCAAACCGACTGAAGAGTTGGCAGAAAGCGTTCAGTGACACACTCCGGGGAGGGAGTGCGGCGCTGGCAGCTTTTTTGTTGAGACACGAAAAAGGGCAAATCGCTGATTGAAGCGATTTGCCCTTTACTGTGCTTAGGACTGAATGCCGAAGTTGATCACGCCCGAGAGACTTTCCCAGTAAGCCGCCAGCATGGCTGCGCCGGCCGCCGGATCCGGTGCGCCCCCACCGTTGCCGTGATGCTGCTGAAGTGACATTGAAAATGGTGCATAGACCATTTGCCGGTTCAGCCGCTCACCTTGGAACAGGTTGGTGATTTGCGCTTGACTAGATTGTTCAGTAGTCCGGCGATTCTGCTGGGCCGCGTTATTCTTTGCGCCAGCCAGTCCTGGCACCAGCGCCTGGTATTCACTTGGCAGGTTCGAAGCAAGTGGGGCAGCCATCACGTGTTTGACCGTGATGACCACCGTCTGGTCGGCTGCTGGAAAGCGGGTTAAATCGGTGGCCGGGTTGATCAGAACCGCGTAGCCAGCTTCTACTAGTGACTGCGTGAGTTCATGAAAATTGAACGTCATCGGTTCGCCTGGTACCCCGGCAATCAAATCGGTTTGAAGCGGTTTGCCAGTATCAGCATCGACAACAATCACCGTGATCCGCTGCTTTTGTTTGGCCGCGGCTGAAGTGACAGTCTTATTCTGAACGACGGGTGCCTTAGGACTGGTTGTGCGGGGCGCCGGCTTGGTTGGCTTCGCCGTAAGGATTGTTTTGCCGAGGGGATTGGTCCCGAGTACTGCAGCACTTTGGACTTCTCTCGGCGCTTTGCTTTCGGCAGTTGATTTGGCCTCGGAAGCTGCAGCACTCTGCGCCGCATCACTGGCCGCTTTGCTTTCAGCGATGGAGTTAGCTTCGGAAATCGCGGCGCTCTGCGCTGCTTCACTAGCCGCCTTGCTTTCGGCAATGGAGTTAGCTTCGGAAATTGCGGCGCTCTGGGATGCTTCACTGGCCGCTTTGCTTGCGGCAATGGAGTT
>NZ_BOLT01000035.1:0-8435 GCF_016861805.1 Lacticaseibacillus sp. 53-4 | reverse complement strand
GCGGCGCTCTGCGCTGCTTCACTAGCCGCCTTGCTTTCGGCAATGGAGTTAGCTTCGGAAATTGCGGCGCTCTGGGATGCTTCACTGGCCGCTTTGCTTGCGGCAATGGAGTTGCCCTCAGAAATCGCGGCACTCTCGGCTGCCTCACTAGCTGCCTTGCTTTCGGCGATGGAGTTAGCCTCGGAAATCGCCGCACTCTCTGCCGCTTCACTGGCTGCCTTGCTTTAGGCGATGGAGTTAGCCTCGGAAATCGCGGCGCTCTGCGATGCTTCACTAGCCGCCTTGCTTTGGGCAATGGAGTTAGCCTCGGAAATCGACGCACTCTCTGCCGCTTCACTGGCTGCCTTGCTTTCGGCGATGGAGTTAGCCTCAGAGACCGCAGCACTCTCTGCTGCTTCGCTTGCGGCTCTGCTTGCGGCGATCGAGTTGGCCTCGGAAATCGCGGCGCTCTCCGCTGCTTCACTGGCTGCTTTGCTTTCGGCGATGGAGTTAGCCTCAGAGACCGCAGCACTCTCTGCTGCTTCACTTTCGGCAATGGAGTTGGCCTCAGAGATTGCGGCGCTCTCCGCTGCTTCGCTCGCTGCCTTGCTTTCGGCAATGGAGTTAGCCTCGGAAATCGCAGCGCTCTCGGCTGCCTCACTGGCTGCCTTGCTTGCGGCAATGCTTTGGGCGACTGAGGCCGCACTTGAGTCCGCTGCGCTGGCGCCACTTGACTGACTGGAGTCGGCGCAGCTCGAGGTTTGTTGAGCGGTGACCTGAATCGTTGCCGTCATCATACGGGACGTCATGTTAAAGAGGATTTGGTCACTTTGCCCAGCTGCCAGCGCGTAGCCGGCAGGCGGCTGCGCAATGTAGGTGCCTGCGGACTGCAGGCCAAGCTGCTGCTGGATCGTCGCAATCACCTGGTTGCCGTCAACGTACCCGTAAGTCATGACGGCAGTGCCAGTGCCAGCTGGGTTCACGGCCAGCGCCCCCTGAATGCTTGAGGACACAACGTAATTGTTATCGCCGATCGCGGCCTTGACTGCCGCGGCCAGGTTGCTTTGGCCTTGAGCCGTCAGGTTGGCATAGTAGGTGCCGGCGACCGTATCGTCGTCGATGACGCTAAAATCGCCCGCCGCCAGCGTGATTGTCGCCAGCGTCTGGTGCGTGCCGCTGACCGTTGCCGTGACTTGGCTGCCAACGAAGTGCTGCGAGGCCAGGGTGCCATCTGCAGTGCTGGCCAGGGTACTCCAGCTCGCGCCCAGCACGGTCGTCGCTTGCGTTGCCGCTTGGACCGGGGCTGCTGGCGTGATGGCCGGAGCCGCGAGGGTGACGCCGGTCAGCGCCGCGGCGCCCATCAGGACGGCGCCGATTTGATTTGCGTTATGAGTCAGCTTTGTCATCGCTTGCGTCCTTTCGCTTCAGTGAAAATGGGTCACTCACCGTTTTCGGTATGACTGTCTGCATTTTGGCCTGTTTCACGCGTACGGTTAAGTCCGCCAACTCGCCCCAATCGGCTGGGGACGGGGGGTTCGCCCACGTGACCTGGGGAATGGCCAGAGTCGGGTCAGAAAAGTCCGACAAGTAGACGTCGGTGTGCTTAGAGAGCCGGTGTTCGACGACAATGAACGCGTTGTCGAAGCTGGACAGGGTCCGCGAGATGTAGTCGGTGTAAATCGGGCCTTGCGCAAAATCGACGCACACGTACACTTTGTCGCGCAGCGCCTCGGTCGGCAGGTAGTTGATCAGCGTGAACATGTAGGAAAAGTACAGGTTGACCGCCATCGTCCGGTTGAGCACCGGGTCGGCGCGCTTGGCCAGCTGACTGATAAACGTCAGGATCAGCTCATCGAAGCCGGGGTAGAGATTCGCAAAAAAACTAATCTGCTGGTCGTCGATGAAGGTGGTCGGTGCCAGGTAGAAAGTGACCATCTGCACGTGCAGCCCGAACAAGGCCTGCCGCAGGGGGCTTAAGTCGGTTTCGCCAGGGTCATCCAAAATGTGGCGACTTTGGACCAGCACCAGGAATTCATCCGTCATCCGCCCCGCCTTGGGCAGCCGTGCGGCCGAAATCAAGTCGGTTTCGCTGGCCGGCGGCAGGTAGTGCCAAATGGCCAAAAAGGCGTACAGGTAGTCGAGTTCGGCAGACGTGACCCCGAACTGTTTTGGCAAAATCTTGTGAATTCCGTCGAGGCGCCCGTTGGCCCCAGGCAACTCGAGTGCGCCTGGCAGCACCTTTTCGATGTGCTGGCCGTTCATCATCCGCAGCAGCCAGATCTTGAGGAAAAATCGCAGCTTCGTAGTTTGCGTCGGCAGCAGTGCCACGTCCAGCTGCGCCTCCAGCGTGCGGATCAGCGCCTCGACGGTTTCGTCCAGCTCTTTGAAGGGGCTGGCGATGCCGTTGTAGGCCACGAAATAAAACTGGAAAAGCGCCAGCCGCGTCGCAAATTCGGTGTCGGCAGGCTCGTGGGGCGAGAGAAAATCATCCGCCAGGTCATTTTTCAACTGAGCCGAGGCCTCGTAGAACTTGGCGTTGGAAATGAAGTGTTCCTTCATGTATTTGCTTTTGGGCGTGCGCTCGGAAAAGAAGAACTGGTACTCAAACACCGTGAACTCGTAGCTGCGCTTCAGGTACATCAGCCGGAGCTTTTGCAGGATCACCTTGGTGAGGTGATGGGCGCGCCAGTAGCCTTTTTCCAAGTCGTCGAGGTAGCTCGGGGTGTCAGTGGACACCGCGACCAGGTCGGCGTTGAGCGTGTCAAAGACTTTATTCAACTTGTACTTGGTCAGGCCGAATTGTTCTGACAGCGTGGTTTCGGCGAGGGTTTGGTTCGAGGCGTTACTGATGGCTTGCAGGATGCGGTAACTGGCCCGGTTCTCAGCATTAAACAGTGCTGACGCGTTCATCTGTACACCCCTCTCAAAAATTATGCCCACTATTACGAATATTATACTGCACATTTGATTGACTTAGGAGACGAAAAAAGCCCCGGCCAAGGCCGAGGCTGCGCGGCGTGTTACACCGTGACTTCGTGATGCATTTTCTTCTCCAAAAAGGCGAGGAGTTTCGTGAGGCTGTAGGTCATGATGAAGTACAGCACCATCGCGATGGCGATTGGCAAGACGCCGCGGTAAGTGTCGGCCTGCACGATGCGCATCTGGTAAATCAGATCCGCCACGCCGATGATCGAGACGATCGAGGTTTCCTTGATCAGCGAAATGAACTCGTTGCCCAAAGCCGGCCAGATGTCGGTGAGCGCCTGTGGGAAGACGACGTAGCGCATGGTGTCGCGCTGGCTGAGTCCCAGGCTGCGTGCCGCCTCGGTTTGGCCCTTGGCGATGGCCTGGATGCCGCCGCGGAAGACTTCGGACACGTAGGCCGCCGAGTTTAGCCCGACCGCCAGCGTGCCGGCAACGACCGCCGAGACGTTGTAGAACGTCCCGATGCCGAAGTAGATAAACATGACCTGGACCATCAGCGGCGTGCCGCGGACAAAGGTGACGTACGCGTTGGCCAGCTGCTTCAGCCAGGTGATATGCCCCAAGCGGACGAAGGCGAGACCGGAGCCCAGCAAGACCCCGATGATCACGGCGACCAGCGAGATGCCGACGGTGTACTCAACGCCCTTGGCGAAGTAGGTCCAGTAGTGCCACATGGTGTGGGTTTTAGCGCCGGTGGAAATGTACTTGGACGCCTCAGGCAGGAACTGCTTGTTGATCTGATCCTTCCTATGGATTTTAGCGATGCTTTTGTTGATGGCGGCCTGCAACGCGTACGAGCCCTTCGGCAGCGCGATGGCGTTGCCGGATTCGGCGCCGGACACGGTGAACTTGCCGTCGATGGCCGCGAGTGTCGGGTCGGAGTTGGCGTACGCTACGGCCGAGGCCGAGTCCTTCACGATGCCGTCGATTTTGTCCGCCTTGAGTGCGAGCACCAGGTCGGACGCATTTTGCATGCCGACGACCTTAGCGCCAGGCATCTGCTGCTTGACCAGGTTGTAGGCGATGCTGCCGACCACCGCGCCGACTTTCTTATCATTAAAGGACTTGCGATCCGAGTACAGACCCTTGTCGGTTTTGAGGATAATGATGTCTTGCTTGGATGTGTAGTACGTGTTGGAAAAGTCCACGTGCTGCTTGCGCTCGGCGGTCGGGGAGAAGCCGGACAGGATCATGTCGACCTTGCCGGTTTCCAGCGCCACCAGCAGCGAATCGAAGTCCATGCGCTTGACCACCAGCTTCACGCCGAGGTCCTTCGCGATTTGCTTGCCGATCTCGATGTCCATGCCGACGACCTGCTCCTTGCCGTTCACGTTGGTCGTGAACTCGTAAGGCGGGTAGTTCGGTGAGTTGCCCATCACCAAGGTGCCTTTTTGCTGGATGCGAGCCAGGGAGTCGTCGGTGGCCGCGTGGACGGGCTGCGGCTGGGCGATGGCGGCCAGGAGCCAAACCAAGAGGCCGGTCATTAATAATGTGAGCCAAGTATGTTTGTGCATGTGTGTACCCCTTCCCAAAAGAAGCAATAGCCATATCATACGTTTAATACGATAAATATTCAATATATATCCAGCCTGATTGAACAGCCACTCGGGTTATTGGAAATTGGACCTTCAGAATTTACGATAAACTAAGAGAGGCTTGGCCAACGCGAATTTCCCGTCGGTCGAGCCTCTTTTGCTAGTCGCTTTCCTGATAGTGCCGGAGGTTATCAAGCAGCTCCGCTCGCAGCTGGGGCAAGTCGATGTAGTGACCTTCGTCCCTCAGCCGCGCCTGCAACTGAGGCCATAGTTGGTCGAGTTCGCGCCGCATGGGGTTGGGCACCTCGGCGTCTGGCAGCGGGTCGCCGTTCAGATCCAGGTGGGCGTAATTATTCGCCGGCAGCGGCTCTGAGAACTGCGCGCCGTAGCAAATATCACCAAAATGTTGCCGCAAGGTCGGCTGCATCTCCCGCGTGACCGCCGCAGCAAATTCCTGAAGCTGACTGAGCCGCCGCGCGCTGGGCAGCGTGGGACTGGACAGGGTGACGGTGAAGCCGGTGCCTGCGACAGTTTGAAATTCGACCCGGACGACATGCGGTTCAATGATGGTGAGGGTCTTGAGGTAGTGGCCGGCGATCCAGATTGTCCCGCCGGATTCACTTTGTCCCAGGGGAAAGAAAAACATGCCGAAGTAGGCGATGACGCGCGGCGGGCGGCCGTGCATGCCCATTTTCGTCTTGATGTGCTGACGGGCTGCGTTCAATTCCTCGTGAAACGGCGACAGCAGCAGGCCCATCTTGCGGGTGAGCGCGCGCGTTTCCTGGCTCACTGCATAGGGGCCAGTCTCGGCGTCGATGGCAATGGTGCGTGTGTTTTCGTTCGTGAACGGCATGATCAAGACTAGGGTGTGGATGAACAACAGATCATCGCGAATAGGCAGTGCCCCCGCCGCTGCCTCTAAGTCTTGGGGATGGAAACTGGCAGCGGTGAGGCGGCTGCCATCGGTTTTTTCAATGATCAACATTAGCTTGTCCTCCCAAAAATATGATTCTGATAGTGTTTAGAACAAACGTTCTCCCTTGTGTGCTCATCATATGCACGTGGCTTACTTTTTGTCAACGAATCTGACTTCGGCACGCGGGGTTAGTTTAATCAGCGCATCTTAGTTTCATCGCTGTACCAAAAGGCCGTGGTTACTATTGAAATCACAGCCTTTTTGCGGCGGGATAGGGCGTGCTGAGGCAGGCTAGACAAGTGGGGCCGCGGGGTCGGCCGCAAGACGAGAGTGCTGACCTGACCGTCTTTTCCCCGCCGACGATCCCGCCTGTACCGCCATCAGCAAAGTCAATATACTCGCTTCATCATTGGCGCCAATGAAATCTAAGCACTTAGGTGCAAGGAGTTGCTAATGATGCGAAACGCTGAAACAGGGTTTGAGCTGTACTTGGCCAACGCGGGGGTCGTGCACGCCGCCGTGCGCCGGTTGCAGGTCTGGCCCGGTCAGGCCGATTACGATGATTTGGTGGAGGAGGGGATGCTGATCTACGTTGCTTACTACCAGCGCTACCGCGACCCGGTGCGCACGCAAGCGGAGCGGATCAAATTTAACAAGCTTGCCGGCTTGTTTGTCTATTATGGGCTGCTGAAAATTGTGACACGCGAACAGCGGCGCCCGGCTGTGCATGAACGCAGCGCGCGCCGGGAACCAGCAGCCGATACTGACCCACAGGATGGGCTGGTAAAGTGGTTGGACGAAGACGCGGAGGTCGCGCTGGTGGCCCGACTGCGCAGCCAGCTGACACCGCGCGAGCAGGCAGTCTTTGAAGCTATGGTCGACCAGGCGTTCACGAGAGCAGAAACCCGCGCCTACCTGGGCCTGAGCCAGTCCAACTTGACCAATGTGCTGCGGCGCATCCACGCCAAGTACCAGACGCTCAAGGCGGCTGAGGCCGCGGCAAGTCCGCTGTGAACTTTTGGCCGGTGCCGGCTTTCTATTCATGTAAGGCCGCAAGAAGCGGGCTTACCACTTTTTTTGAGAAAGGAGGCAGGCACAATGGCAAAGGAAATCGTACGGCAGCGGATCTCGCTGACTTATGTGCAGCCTGACAATCCGAACTACGTGCTGCGGCGCGCGTTCGCGAACATTCGCGCCAATGCGAGCGATGAGAACCTGATGGCCTTTGCCCAGCTGATCGGCAAGGTCAATCCGGCCGATCAGTTAGGGTCACTGCAGGTGATTACCACCAGCGAAGTCGTCGAGTAAGGCGACAGCTGACAGTCTGAGAGAAAGGAGGTAAGCACATGTATCAATTACTACTGAGCTACAATGACGCCGATGCTCACCGGCACACGTTCACCCTGAGTAACTTGGCCACCGCGCCGGACAGCGCGTTTGCCGAGGAGCTGGCAGCTGCACTGCAGAAACTGCAGATTTTTGGCCTCAACGACACCAACTACTACGAGAAGTTTATCGAAGCCAGCGTGCGCTACACGCAGACTGACTCGCTGTTTACGACACTACCTGAACTGTAACTGAATAGCTTTTCCCCCAGCGAATGAATCCGTGAAATCTAACAACCGTGGCACTGACGAATCACGGTCGTTCGATGCACCGGGCGACCCGAGCAATCGGGCCGCCTTTTTTTGCGTTGTGCGACAAAAAAAGCACCCTGCCGCGAGGGCAGAGTGCTTAATACGCAAAAGCGCTGAATTACTTGATTTCTTCTGGGACCATCTTGACTGGGCGGGTACCCATCCAGCCGGAGATTTCCTTGAAGGTGTCGGTGATTGCCTTGGTGCCTGGGGCCAGGAGCTTGCGAGGGTCATAGCCCTTGCCTTCCTGATCCTTGTTGGCAAGGATGTATTCGCGAGTTGCCTTAGCAAAGGCCAGCTGGCATTCGGTGTTGATGTTGAGCTTAGCGATCCCCATGGAGATGGCCTTTTCAACCTGGTCCTGAGGGATGCCTGAACCACCGTGAAGAACCAGTGGCAGGTCAACGGCGTCAGCGATTTCTTGCAGACGGTCGAAGTGCAGGCCCTTCCAGTTTGAAGGGTACTTGCCGTGAATGTTGCCGATGCCGGCAGCCATGAAGTCGATGCCAGTTGCGGCAAGGGTCTTGGCTTCTTCAACGGAAGCAAGTTCGCCTTCGCCGATCACGCCGTCTTCTTCACCGCCGATTGAACCAACTTCGGCTTCAACGGAAATGCCCTTGGCGTGAGCCAACTTAACGATTTCCTTGGTCTTCGCAAGGTTCTCGTCGAATGGCAGGTCGTGGCCGTCGAACATAACGGAGTTGTAGCCGGCAGCAATAGCTTCCTTAGCAGCTTCGAAGTCACCGTGATCCAGGTGAATAACAACCGGAACGGTGATGTTCATGGACTCAGCTTCAAGCTCGATCAAAGCCTTGCAAAGCTTGTAGCCGCCCATGTACTTAGCAGCCCCCATGGATGTTTGGATCAGGATCGGAACATTGAGATCCTGGGCGCCTTGAAGCAAAGCGCGAGTCCATTCGAGGTTGTTAGTGTTGAACGCACCAATAGCATAGTGACCCTTACGAGCAGCTTGGAACAATTCTGTGCCGCGTACAAATGGCATAAGTGTAATTCCTCCTATTTTTGAAAAACAAGATTTTTAACGCCTTAAGTGTAACATAGATTTTCACGGATGACGATTGCCATTTACTGGCCCTTTCAACCGAATGTAGTTAGTCAGGCGTACAGCACCTTGCTTGTTTTCATTGACGTGCGGCTTGGCTCGATTTGTCACAAATAAGCGCACTCATCAGCGGGTTGACCGCTTGCCACCCTACTGACATGCGCGTGACTAATCAGAAACATTGTTTGTAGGAAATAAAAATATCAGAGAAAGTGAAGAAACTAGTGCTCTGAATTCTTTACTTAGTCAGTACTGAACTAGGCTGCTGACTTTGACCGTTCAGTGATGACTTTATAGTTAATTTGATATGTTTTGCCGGC
>NZ_BOLT01000034.1:0-16942 GCF_016861805.1 Lacticaseibacillus sp. 53-4 | reverse complement strand
TGCACTAACAAGAATAGGTCTTCATGGCCTTTTTGGTCTAGTCGCTAAGGTGTTGCACTTGAATTGTAAACTGGGGAGAACAAATCAGTTGGCAAACAGATCCGCAGTATAAAGACACAGTCGCTACGCTGAAAGCCATCGCTAGCCGTGAGCAGTGGCACGTTTAATCGGTCAACCGGCCTTGGGGTGAATGGCCATTGCTAAAATAAGTCACTGATAGCAACTTAACTCAGAGCCTTGTGTTTCACGTGGAACAAAGCGACCATATTGGTGAGAGGATAAAACATTTAAAGAAGCATCTATCACTGAAGACTGAAAAGACATCGCCATTCGAGAGGGAGTGGCGGTGTCCTTTTAGCTTTTGGCAAAAGTAGAGGCTGCCTTTGGGGGAAGGCAGCCTCCAAAAAAGGAGCATGAGGAGAACGGGAGAACTACTGTCGGGACGATTCCTCCCGACGAATACATTGTACGCCGACGGGTTAAGGGGTGGGGCATTAGAACACTTGCAAGATTGCATCAATTTAGCTGCGAGAAATCAGACAAGGACTGAAGCGAATCTATAATCCGGGGCAGTCGGACTGGTAATAGCGGGGAAAAGCACAGAAAAGTCTTTCGCGCCTTTAAATGCGGGATAAAGCGGGATAGAAAGCGTTTACAATAACAAGGCCAAGAGCTAAAATAAGTTGACTTAGCGGTGAATCGAAGAAGGAGAGCGGTTAAAATGACGGGATCGGGTGAATTACCGGCGGCCGCGACGGCGTGGCTGCAGTACTGCCGAGCACATAATATCAGCTTGTTTGATGCACTGACCCAAGGGCACGCAATGCCGCGGGTGGCGGCACTTGACGAGGAGACCGAGTCCCAAGTCGCGCTGTACTTCTTTGAGCCAGCGCACGACGAGGACTTTGCCCGGGCGTGGCTAGCCGGTGTTGATCAGGCCAATCAAATAGTTGGCGAATAATTGAACAAACAATCTGAGGCCAGATTATTCTGGTCTTTTTTGCTGTCAGAAAAGGATATGGCTGGGTACGAAACAGGTTAGATGCGGTCAAATAAAATATGTTAACCTGCGAGTATTCAGTGTATTTGTGGTACGTTTCACGAGGCGTGCCACGGAAATCGGAGGCTCATAATGGAACGGCAATGGACGGAACCCGAACAGATGCTGCTGCGCATGGCGGCAAAATATACCGACGCGGAACTGGCGCCTTACGACTTGGAAATGGCCCACACGAACCGCTACCCTGACGGTTTGGTTGATAAACTGATCCACACCGGTTTTTTGACTGTCATGCTGCCGGCTGAGTACGGCGGGGCGGGTTTTGGTCCCGAGGTGACCGCGGCGATGATCGAGCGAATCGCCAAGGGCAGCGCCAGTGTGGCAGCGACGTTGGAAGGCCACTATAAAAGCGTGGATGCGATCCTGAAGTACGGCACCGACGCGCTCAAAAAGGCGCTGCTGCCACAAGCGGCCCACCGTATCTTTGCGTTTGGCATGACCGAGTCAACTGGTGGCTCTAACCCCATGGGGATCCAATCGACCGCCAAACGCGTGGCCGGCGGCTGGCTGCTGAACGGCAATAAGGTGATGATCACCAACGGGACGCTGGCCGAAGTCTACTGTGTGCTGGTCAAAACCGGTGACGAAGAATTGTCTGTATTTGTGGTCGATCAGGACATGCCAGGGTTTTCGTTTGGCAAGCGCGAGGACTTCATCGGCCTGCGCGGCACGCCGATTGGTGAGATTTTTCTCAGCGATGTGCGGGTAGATGACGACCATTTGCTCGGTCAGGTCGGGCAAGGCGGCGCGATCGGTGACCACGCCCACGATGACGCGCGCATTCTGATGGGCGCGGTGCTCTCCGGCATCATGCAGCATGCGCTGAGCCTGGCCGCCAAGTACGCTAACGAGCGCACGGCGCTGGGTACGCCGATTGGGCAGATGCAGGCGATTCAGCGCAAGCTCGCCGACATCAAGATCAATCAGGAAACCACGCAGCTGCTGTGGGAGCGCGCTGCCTTTGCCAAGGCGCAAGGCCAGCCGTATTCGGAACTGGCCGCAATGGCCAAGGCTCACGGCTCGCGCGCGGCGGTGGCGGCCTGCGACGATGCGCTTCAGGTGTACGCCGGCTACGGCTACTCCAACGACTATCCGCTGGCGCACCTGATGCTTGACGCGCGGGCGCTTGAAATCGCCGAAGGCACCGTCGAGAAAATGCGCACGGCCATTGCGGTGGCTGAGCTGAAAAAGGAGGAAGGCTGACATGAAAATCGTCGTTTGCATTAAGCAAGTGCCCGGCTCAAACCGGGTGTCGTTTGACCCGGTCACGCACAACCTCGTACGTGAAGGCATGGCCGGCCGCATGAACCCCTTTGACGAAAATGCCATTGAAGCTGCCGTGCGCCTGCGCGAACAAGTGGGCGGCGAGGTGGTCCTCCTGTCGATGGGTCCGGATGCGACCAAGGAGACGCTGCACGATGGCATGGCGATGGGCGCAGACGCAGCTTACCTGTTGTCGTCGCGTGCCTTTGCCGGGTCTGACACACTTGCGACGGGCTACGTTTTGGCCCAGGCCATTCGCAAAATCGGCGACGTCGACTTAATTTTGTTCGGCCGCCAAGCCGTCGATGCGGATACCGGTCAAGTTGGCCCAATCGTCGCGACTGAACTCGACCTGCCGCAGGCGACCTTCGCCGCGAAAATTAAGCCGCTGGACGATCAGCACGTGGTCGTTAACCGCGACCTGGGGGCCGTCACGCAGACGGTGCAGCTGACGTTGCCGGCTGTCATCACGGTGCGCGCCGAGGCCAACCAGCCGCGCTACGAAAGCCCGGTCGCGATTCAGCAAAGCCTGACCAAACCACTGACGACTTGGACCGATCAGGACCTGACGCTGGATACTCACCGCATCGGTCAGGCGGGCTCGCCGACGATTGTGCGGAAGGTCTACGCGCCAGACAAGGCGACGCGCGCTGCCAAGCCGCTGCCGCAAGAGCCAAAAGCGGCGGCTAAGGCGCTGCTCGATATTTTGCAAGCACAGGGCTTGCTGTAAGGAGGCCGGAACATGATCACAAAAGATGCTTTATGGATCGTTGCCGAGTTTGAGGGAAAACGTATTGCGCCGGTCACCTTGCAGCTGCTGACCAAGGCGCGCGCCATTGCCAACGGCCGTACGGTGGCGGCCGTGCTGCTGGAAACGCCAGTGCAAGCTGGTGAGGAGACGCTGGCAGAGTATGGTCCGGACGAAATTATTGTGGCCCAAGATGAGGCATTTCAGAACGCCTCTGACCGTACCCAGGCCGAGCAGCTGACGACGCTGATCAAGGCCCACCAGCCGAACACCGTACTGTTTGGCGCCACGCCCGAGGGCCGCTCGCTGGCCCCGCGCGTCCAAGACCAGCTCGAAACGGGCCTAACTGCCGACTGCCTCGACTTTTACTATGAACAAGACTTGCTGGTGGCGGTCAAGCCGTCGTATGGGGATAATGTGATGTGTGAGATCGTCTGCCCGGACCGCCGGCCGCAGATGGCGTCGGTGCGGCCGAACACCTTTGCGGCGAAAAAGGCGACCGGGGCTGCGCGGATCGAGCGCCTTGACACCACGGCGGCGGCCGACGCTGCCTGCACGGTGCAGCACACTGCAGTCAAAATCGCCGCGACCACCAGCCTGAGCGGCGCACGCAAAATCATTGCCCTCGGCCGCGGGGCCAACAAGGACGCTGTGATCAGCGGGGTTCGCAAGGTGGCGGAAAAGCTGGGCGCCAGCGTTGGCGTCAGCCGGCCGCTGACCGACCGGCCCGACTTCACCGCCGAGCAGCAAATCGGCCAAAGCGGCGTGACGGTCTCACCGGACCTGATCCTCAATTTGGGGATTTCAGGCGCCGTACAGTATCAGGTGGGAATGAGTTCAAGTAAGTTGGTCATCTCCGCCAACCGCGATCCCAAGGCGCCGATCATGGCGCAGTCCGATTACGTCTGGGCCGGGGACGCTGCCGCCCTAGTCGCGGCACTTCAAGAACTGCTGTAATGGTGCCCGCACTGCCCGTGACTTTTTTCAGGATAGATCCCGATGCGTGACCGGATAGGTGTCTGCCACTTCTTAGTGATAAAATGTAAGTGAAATATGAAGGAGGTCGCATGATGAATGAAACTTTTCTCGCGGTCCTGAAGCATGAGGGCCCAGTGACCATTGTCTCGCCTTACGCGCAGCCGGCCGCGGTTGTGAACACGTGGATGTCGTATGTCTCAGTTGAGGGCAACGAGCTGCACATTCCAGCTGCTGGCATGCACAGTGTCGAAGCCGCCGCCAAAACTGACGACCGCGTGACCGTGACCTTTGGCAGCAAGGAAGTCGAAGGCACGGTTGGCCCCGGTGCGGGGTTTCACGTACATGGGCACGCCCGCTTTGAAAGCAGCGGCCCGGCCTTTGACGAGAAGAAGAAGCAGTTCCCGTGGCTGACGCGGCTGCTCGTCGTCACCATCGATGACATCCAGCAGAAGATTTAGGAGGCACGCGTATGGCAGAAATTACGCTCAGTGATTCATTTGTTGCTCTGATGACCCAAAAGGGGCTTGCAGACCGCGACATCGCACTGATCACCGATGATGGCGGCGGCAAGTACTCACTGCAAGGCGGCGCCTGCAGTATCGGCACCAAGTTCACGCTGATCGTGCTCGATGCGCCGGATCCGGACTACGCGGTGCGCCTGGAAAATGCCGCGGGCCTGCGCCTGTGGACCTCGGATTACGACATGATCTTCTTCAATCCGGGCCTAGCTATCGATTACCACGATGGCAGCATCTCGATCAAAGACAACGCCCACGCACTGGACAACCAGATGCGCATCGCGCAAGGCAGCGATGTTTTGGCGGCGTTTAAACAAGGCACGACGGTGGCAGGCAAGACCTGCTAATAAAATTGAACGTCATCCTTCGATCATTGAAGGTTGGCGTTTTTTTTGCCCGAGATCGCCCAGGAGGCCGTGTTAAAAGAAAGAAGCATAGATATTTCCCTGGAAATATGGGCGGGGCAGGATTCCTGACCGCCGGTTTGTGCCTCTCCTACGCTGAGCCGGCACACTGCGGTTCTCACCAGGTGACGTGCTTGTTAGGATTGGTTAAAAATCGTCTCGGGAAAGACCAGTCACCAGACAAAATGGGGTGTGGCATGATATAACCAACGGTACGAGGAGGTGGACCCATGACCAGAAAAAGCGTTTCGCGGCTCTTGTTTGGCTTGATGATCGTGACCACCTTATTCAGCGTTTTCACGCCGCTGGAGTCGGTTCGCGGCAAGTCGATGGCGCCGGCACTGAAGCCCGGTCAGTGGCTGGTGGTCGCAAATTACCGACTGCTGAAACACGTCGGGTTAAAGCCGAAGCGAGGTGATATTGTCACCTTTAGCAACAATGGCAAGGTCCCTTATTTATCGCCGCGAAGACAGCTGGTCAAGCGGGTGGTCGGCATGCCCGGCGACCTGATTGGTATCAACCAAACGACCGTCTATCGTAACTCTCGCGCCCTGAAGGAGCCGTACGTCAAGCACCCGATGAATAACGCCAAGTATCAGTACGACGGCCGGCCGGATGGCGGACAGCCGTTTGTCGACCCCAGCTATCAGCGTTCCTCGTACCTGCGCGGCGGGGAGTATTTTGTTATGGGAGATAATCGGCCGAACTCAGCGGATTCGCGCTGGTTTGGCCCGATCTCGAAGACGCAGATCACCGGCGTTGTGGTGGCCAGGCTGCCGATCAGGCGCATCGGGCCGGCACAAAATGTGCTGTGGATTCTGCTGCATTTTCTGCCGATGTTCCTGGTCGTCGCGTGGTTTTTGGCCGCTTGCTGGCCGGATCTGCGAACGATGTTGTCGCGGCCGCGCGGTTAGCTAACAAAATTGTTATGGGCATAATCGTTTTTTTTCTGGCGAGAGGGGTGTATCCTACGCTTATACGGCGCGTGCTCGCGCAGGAGGAGTAAGGTATGGGAACGATTCTGACAGTCGATCATCTCGACAAGTCGTTTGGCAAAAAACAGGTGTTGCACGGGGTGGACTTTTTCGTTGAAGAAGGCCACATCGTCGCGCTGGTCGGCCCAAACGGCGCAGGTAAGAGTACCATTATGAAAGCCATTTTGGGGCTGATCCCAGTCAACGGCGGCGGGGTCGACATCAAGGGGCAGCCGGTGTCCATTACCTCGCACCAGGCGCTGCGCAATGTCGGCGCCTTGATCGAGTATCCAGGCATTTACCCGTTCATGACCGGCCGCCAGCAGCTGGCCCTGTTTGCCAACCAGCACGGCAAGGCGAAAAACGTGGAAACCATCATCGCCGCGATGGGGATGGGCAAGTACATTGACCTGCCGGCTAAAAGCTACAGCTTGGGCATGAAGCAAAAGCTCGGCATCGCCCAGGCGCTGGTCAACGACCCTAAGCTCGTCATTCTCGATGAGCCAATGAACGGGCTGGACCCGCAGGCAGTCAAGGATCTGCGCGACTTGTTGCGCAACCTGGCAGCCCGCGGCACCAGCATTCTGATCTCCAGCCACATTTTGTCCGAGCTGGAAAAACTCGCCGATGATGTGCTGATCCTCAATCACGGCCAAATCATTAAGCATTCAACCATGGCAGCCCTCGAGCAGCAAGGCGGCGTCGGGTACACCATCGCGGTCAGCAACATCGACCAGGCCAAGGCGGCCATGGCGATGGCGAACCACCCGTTTGAAACGGTTGGCAATGCCATTATCCTGACCCATGCGGCGGCTGGCGACCTCAACCATGCGCTGTACGCGCTGGTCCAAGGCGGTGTCGCGATCGTCTCGATCACCCAGCAGTCAGACGACCTTGAAGGCGCCTTTTTGGACATGGTGAACGCAGACGGCGGGGAGGCGTAGACATGGGGACATTAGTTAAGCAAGAAGTGTACAAGCAGTTTCACAAGCGCGGCTGGCTGATCGCCACGCTCATCATGGTGCTGGGCCAAGTTGGCTTTGGCATTTGGGGCAAAATGCAGCCCAAGTGGTTCCCGGCTGATGCGCTGATTTCTGAAGATTACATCATGGGGGAGATCGTGATTTTCATCGCGGTCGCGTCCACCGCCTCGATCGTTTCGATGGAGTACCAGTACGGCACGATGAAGCAGCTGCTGTACCGCCAGTACTACCGCAGCCAGGTTTTCGTCTCAAAAATTATCACGGTGCTTTTGCAGCTGGCATTTTTACAGGTGGTGGCGTGCGCGACCACGTTCATCCTGACCCTGATTTTGCATCCCAGCTACGACTGGCTGGCTGAGGTCGGCAGCACGACTACCCTGCAGACCTACTTCAAGCGCATCGGTGGTGATTTACTGGTTGACCTGTTGCTGCTGTCGGTCGTGCTGATGCTGTCCACACTGTTTAAAAGCAACGCCGCGGCGATTGCGACCGGCCTGGTTGGGTATTTTCTTATTACCCTGGCCGCGACGCTTCTGCTGGTGGCGATTGGTTACTGGCACTGGCTGAAGTGGAACCCATTCACGTTCTTGCTAGTTGGGGCGCAGATTCTTAATCCCAACATGGCCCACTCGACCTTTATGAGCACGGAAACAATGATTGCCGGCACCCTGGTTTACACTGTTGTCTTTGGGTTTATCGCCTATCTGAGCTTCCGCAAGCGCAGCATCTAGGCGGGAAAAGGAGAATCTTATGGCTGAAATGATTGTTACCACCACTGAACGCATTCCTAACCACGAGTACGAGATCATCGGTGAGGTCTTCGGCGTCACCACGCAATCGCGTAATATGGTGTCCGACCTAGGCGCCGGGCTCAAGAGCCTGGTTGGCGGCGAGATCAAGGGCTACACCAAGATGCTTCAAACGTCGCGCGAAACCGCTGTTGACCGGCTGCGTGATTCGGCGGCAGAATTGGGCGCCGACGCCGTGGTGATGATGCGCTTTGACTCCGGATCGATCGCCCAGGACATGCAGTCCGTCGTGGCGTACGGCACGGCAGTGAAGTTCACCGACTAACTGGAGATGACCGGTTAAGACGCTCTGGCCCAGCCGCCAGGGCGCCTTTTTCTATGATCGTGAGTGAACCGCTTGCCTGAATGCGCTACAATGGACACATAAGTAAACCGGGAGGGATGCGCATGGCAACAGTTGAATTGAAGCGATACACCGTTGTCAACGAGTACGGCGAATTCCTCGAAGATGATGACCTGCTGCTTCTGCCCGGCTGGACCAAGGACCTCAAGAAGACCTGGATCACGTACAGCGCGGTGGAAGCCCAGCGCGTGGCCAACCAAGCGGAAGGCACCGCCTGTGAGATCAAAATGGTTCCGCTGGCGCAGGAAGCCAACAAGGCGTCCCACCGCGGCGTGCCGATTTCCGTGCAAAAACAGGTCATCACCCTGTGGCAGCAGGGGATGTCCTACCGGAAAATTGCCAGCTTGCTGAAGATCTCCAAGTCCTCGGTTGGCAACATCGTGAATAAAGACTAGGATCACCCGTTAACCGTTGGCCTGTACCGACGGTTTTTTCGTGGGCGCTCGGTTGCGCTTTTAGATTATGAGCGGCCAGGTTTTGGCGCTTGGCGGAAGTTGATGCTAGGATAGAAGCAGCGTTGATTAGGCAAGTCTGTAGGCGAGCGACCGGCATCAACGACTTTCGCGCAGTGATTAGCGCGATTCGGAGGGAAAACATGGATGAATTATTTGCCCATGCGCCGGTGCCTAAAGCTTATATGCACCTCGCGCTGCCGGTCGTATTAGGAATGGTCGCCAGCATGGTTTACAACCTGGTCGATACTTTTTTTGTTGCCCAAACCGGGAATGCAGACTTGGTTGCCGGGGTGACGCTGGGGGCGCCGCTGTTTTCGTTTATGCTGGCGGTCGGGGACATTTTCGGCCTTGGCGGCTCGGCGCTGCTGTCGCGACTGCTGGGCAACGGCAAGCGCGACCAGGTGTGGGCGCTGTCGAGCTTTTGCCTGTACGCGGCGGTGGCCTTGTCGCTGGTGATCACCGTGCTCTTGCTCGTCTTTAAGCAGCCGATTTTGACCATGCTTGGCGCCACTTCGGCCACTCGCGCCTATGCCGGTGGGTTTTACACGATGCTTGCGCTCGGCGCGGTATTCATCATCGTCTCACTGGTGCCGGGGAACATTATTCGCACCGAAGGCCTGGCCAAGCAGTCGATGATCGCGACGCTGGCGGGCACGGCGCTGACCATTGTGCTAGACCCGATTTTCCTGTTCGGGCTGCACTGGGGCGCTAGCGGCGTCGGGCTCGCTAACGTCCTGGGGTACGCGCTGAACACGGGGCTCTTGCTGTGGTTCACGCAAACCAAGGCGCAGTACCTCAGCATCGCGCCGGGGGTGGCGAAGGCCAGCCGGGCGGCGGTGGCGGCGATTCTCGCCATCGGCATTCCGGCCAGCTTGACCAATTTCATGCAGAGCCTGGGCACGATGCTGCTGAACCAGCGCCTGGCCGCGTACGGGGCAAGCGCCGTGGCAGCGATGGGCATTGCACAAAAAGTGTACATGATCGTCATGCTGATTATGGTGGGCTTTGCCTTTGGGGCCCAGCCGCTGATCGGCTACAACTTCGGGGCCAAGGCGCACCAGCGGCTGGCGGCGATTCTGCGGTTCGATTTTATCGTGGAGATTGGCTACGCACTGGTCGCGGCGACGGTACTGATGCTGCTGGCCAGGCCGCTGGTGGCGCTGTTCATGAACCGGCCGGCGATCGTCGCCATGGGCAGCTTGATGATGCGGGCCCTGCTCATCACCACGCCGTTTGTTGGCGCGATCCTGGTGTTCACCACGGTGTTTCAGTCCGTGGGCCAGGGGCTGAGTGCGCTCATCATGGCGATCTCACGGCAAGGGGTCGTGTTTGCCGTGGCGCTGTGGCTCTTGCCCCAGTGGCTGGGCTTTGACGGCATTGTCTGGGCGCAGGCTGCCGCCGATGTGATCACCTGCGCGATCGGGTACGGGCTGTACCGGCGCAGTAGGCAAATGATGTGATGACCACGTGGGAAGAAGGCGTCTCGATGTTATTCGGGGCGCTTTTTTGCTGCCGGCTCGGCTCGATGTGTCAGGTTTTTTCGGTTCAATGTTAGGTTATCTCACATAATCCGTCGACACTCGTTCGGGTTTTCTGTAACCTATAGCTATCAAGTACAGAAAGAGGCGATTTGGTGTGAGACGTCATTGGGGAATCATCGGACTGGTTGTGGCCCTGGGCCTTGGCATTTTTTCCGGGCAGGTGGCCAAGCCCGAACCGGTGCAAGCGGCCGAGAAGACGTATACGATCGCCATGGATACGACGTTCCCACCCTTCGAATTCGCCGATAAGAACAACAAGCGCGTCGGCATCGACATTGACCTGATCAAGGCCATCGCTAAGGCTGAGGGTTTCAAGGTGCAGCTCAAGGCGACCTCATTCAACGGCGCGGTGCAGGAACTCCAGGCCAACCAGGTCGACGGGGTCATGGCGGGGATGAGTATCACTCCCGAGCGCAAAAAGGTCTTTGCCTTCTCTGATCCTTACTACCAATCTGGGGTTGTGATGGCGGTGCGGAAAAATGGCAACATAACCAAGCTGTCCCAGTTGCGCGGCAAGCGCGTTGCAGTCAAAACCGGGACTGCCTCGGCCGACTACGCGAATAGCATCAAGAAGAAGTACGGCTTTAAGACCGTCACGTTTGATGATTCAAACAATGTGTACCAGGACGTGATTTCAGGCAACTCAGCGGCGTGTTTCGAGGATAAGCCGGTCATGCAGTACGCGATTGCAACTGGCCTGGGCCTGAAGCTGGGCGACATGAAAATGGCGATGGCCAATGATTACGGTATCGCGGTCAGCAAGGCCGAGCCAGCGCTGGTCAAGAAGATCAATGCTGGTCTGAAAAAGGTCCGCAAGTCCGGCGAGTATAACAAGATTGTCGAAAAATACCTCGGTAATGGGTCCCAAGCGGACACCGACAAAAAGGCTAAGGCCACGAACGATACCAGTAGCACCTTCTTCGGCCTACTGAAGTCTAACCGCGACGCTTTGATGGCCGGGCTCGGCGAAACCGTGCAGCTGACCATTGTCGGGATTCTGTTCGCGACGCTGGTCGGCATCCTCGTCGGGTTGCTGGGCGTGGTGCCGAATAAGATTGCGCAAGGCATCGCGACCACGTTCATTTACATTTTCCGCGGCCTGCCGCTGATGGTGCTGGCGCTGTTCATTTACACCGGCGTACCGATGGTCATCGGCGCCAAGATTCCAGCCTTTGTTGCCGGCATCATCACCCTGACGCTGAACGAAGGGGCGTACACTGCCGCCTTCGTGAAAGGCGGGATCGGCGCGGTCGACGTCGGCCAAATGGAGGCCGCGCGCAGCCTGGGTCTGCCATGGCGCAAGGCGATGCGGCGGGTCATTTTACCGCAAGGGTTGAAGATCATGGTGCCAAGCTTCATCAATCAGTTCATCATCACCCTGAAGGACACCTCGATTCTGTCAATCCTGGGCCTAATGGAGCTGACCCAAACCGGGAAAATCATTATCGCCCGGAACATGGAAGGCTTTAAGATCTGGACGATGGTGGCTCTGATTTACCTGATCATCATCACCCTTTTGACCTGGCTGTCTAATTGGGTGCAAAGGAGGATCCAAGCATGACCACACGGATCGAAATGAAAAATGTTGTCAAAAAGTATGGCACTAACACCGTAGTGCGCGGCGTGGACCTCAAAGTTGAGGACGGCGAGGTCGTCGCGATGATCGGTCCGTCTGGTGCCGGCAAGTCAACGGTGCTGCGCATGATGAACGGCCTGGAAACCACGACCTCTGGCGAGATCCTGATCGACGGGATCGATATCGCCAAGCCGCACGTGGATATCGATAAGGTCCGCGCCAAGATCGGGATGGTGTTCCAGCATTTTAACCTGTTCCCGAACATGTCCGTGTTAGGAAACGTGACGCTGGCCCCCACTGAGCTGGGCATGATGACCAAGGACGAGGCGGAAAAGGAAGGCCGGCGCATGCTCGACAGCGTCGGCCTGGCCGATAAGGTCGACGCCATGCCGAGCACCTTGTCAGGCGGCCAAAAGCAGCGAGTCGCGATTGCGCGCGCGCTGACGATGCACCCGGACATGATGCTGTTTGACGAGCCGACCTCTGCGCTTGACCCCGAAATGGTCGGCGATGTGCTGGGCGTCATGCGCAAGCTCGCCAGGCAGGGGATGACCATGGTTGTCGTGACCCACGAAATGGGGTTCGCCAAGGAAGTGGCCGACCGGGTCGTCTTCTTTGAAGGCGGCGAGATCCAGGAATCAGGTACGCCGGAGCAGGTCTTCGAGCACCCCAAGAACGAGCGGCTTCAGAGCTTTCTGCAGAAGGTGCTGGAAGCTTAACCGAATAATGACTTCCCTAGGGCCGGACGGCTTACCCGCATTGCGGCAGCCTTCCGGCCCTATTTGATGTCCTGACACTTACTTGCCCACTTAATATTATCTACGTACCAATAGTAATAATAAAAAGTAAGTTTCTCTGGCGAAATGGGCAATCCCGGAGTGCGAGGGGTTGAGGAAACGGCGATATTCGTTTTCTAATCCAATTCAGATGTCTTCTAGCAGAGTCCTTTAAAGGCTGGTAATAGGCAGTTTATGGGGTATACAGGCTGCGGCAATATGGCCAATTTAAAATGCCTCCAGTAATTTTTCCAATTTTTTTTGAAATGAGACACTCGTTATTTATTTGTAGGAACCAATTTTAAAGCCGGCCAAAAGGCCAACGATTTCAGTGTTGTTTTCACCAGAACGGGGGAGGTATTCGTTCTATTACTATTAAGTCGGTCCGGGAAGCATTTGTAACTACTATTTATTCGTGATACATTATAGCCATTGCAGCCAGCGAGTAGACTATTTAGGTGTCGCCCAGCGTTTCAGGCGCATTCTAGGAGTCTCTCTCAAGCTGCGCTCGGGGGAGCTTTTTTGAAAGCCGTTCGCACCATTCGTCTTTTCGCCAGTCTTGGTGGTGCGACTTATATGGATCCGCACTTCTTGGGTGTGTCATTGCCTGCCGTGAATGCCGGTTTCGTATAATCTCAACAATTTAGACCCCCCACGCATAATTGCTGGAGGGTTTTCTTATACCGTTCCCCATGTTTGCGGCAGTGTACATCGGTCGTATAGGTTGGCATGAGTTGTTTCAAGCTGGTTAGCGAGAAAGGAGGCGCCAAAGATGATGAAGTGGATTAAACAAGTAATCAAGCACACACATTCCCGGCGCTTCACCCGCGTGGCCGGTGCGCTTTTGGTGGCCCTCGTGGCCGTGCAACTGGTCCCGACGCCAGCGAAGTCGGTGACTGCTGATGATAGCGGGACGCCACCTGCTACTGATACAACTGCGGTTGCTAATAAAGTGACTGCAACTAATCCAACGGGGTCTGGCTACTTCGACGACAAAATCAATGCCGGGACCCAGAATGATGTCCTTTATGAGGCACAGCGGTTTGCACTGTTTGGCGAGACAGTTGATGTCGGTAGCGTGAATCTCGATGGTAACGTCGCCGCTGAAAATCCTTCTGGGAGCACTAATCTAGGTACCCAAACTATTAAGCCCCCTCTTCCAAAAGATGGCGACAAATCAGTTGATCTGTTTTATTTTGATAAGTTGTTGTCACCGGACTTAGCGACCAAATTTACATCAACCAACTTGGATAGTGAAAGAATCATAACGGGTGAGGATCCTACCGCTTTTAACTTTCCCAATAATGACAAGACAACGGTTAAGCCAGATCCCAACTATATCCATATTGGGAAGACGTTGGATGAGCTGAAAGGGCTTTCTGAATTTTACGCCAGCCGTAGTTACCAATTTAACGAGTTAAGTGTCGCACAGATGGTTTCTCGCGGGCTGATCGGCCCTCAAGACTCGGATGATAAGACTCCTGAGGATACAGGAGTCCGCGCCTTTGATATGAGCGACATGAACTTGACCAGTGTTAACCAATCTGATCAAAAGTATGAGAAGACTTACTCCTTGCGCATTCAGAAGACTGACAGTGCTGGTAATGCACTGGGCGGCGCTATGTTTGAGCTTCAATTTCCGACCTTTCCCGAAAACAAGAGTGAGGTTCGGTACGACAGCAATGGCTATGCGATTCCTACGGGCTGGACCAACATCTTTGATGTTCTTAATGGGAAGGGTTCTTTACCCAAGCTCTATGGATGGGATGCGAATACGACCTCAGATGATTTATCTCGTCTAAACGCGGACAAACCAACCACTGGTGAAGAGCGCACGGCTGACCAACTAAAGGATGGGGAGGCCGAACAGCCCGGGAATCCACAATATGACGCGTCAGGGCAGCTCGTGACGACAAAAGATGACGATCAGGTCCACCTCTATGATCGAAACCATAATCTGATTTCGACAGAGGCTGAGTACCTCAAGGCTATGACTACTCTACAAGCATCCAGCGATACGCCGGCGGCAGAGGCCAATAGCATCGAGACCGGGACAATCAATGTGTCTTTGAACTATCCTGGACGTTACCGCTTCTATGAGATACAGGCACCGACTGACTATTCAATAGATCCCCAGACCACCACTGAAGTTGATAGCGTGGCGACAAATGTATCACCAGAAGCGAAGATGCTGACAATCCCTTGGACGGCGCTGTATACCAACCCATATGGTGGTAATCAATCCGTCAGTGGGCTGTACTTACTTAATGTTAGCTTTGACAATGATGCGACACCTATTATCATCAACGTTGATTTTAAGGGTGCCAAGGATTCAATCAAAGCAGACGTAAATGCACCAAATGTCTATTTGCTCCCCACCAATGCATCAGGTGATAATGATACGAAGGTTGATCTGAGCCAGGAAATTAAGTTTGACAGTGAAAATGGCAAGTTCATTCAAGATCACTCTAACAAGATTTTATGGAACTTCTTTGACAGCAGTAAGACAGATGGAACTAATGCCCGTTCAATTAATGTTGCTAACGATAATTTACCTGGGACAATTCTCGCGCCGACTTCTACCATCTCTGTAAACGGTGGACATATCTATGGTTCCATAATTGCTAATACGATTAACGTAGGTACCGGTACAATTCACCGCTGGGACTTCGATTATCAGCTATGGTCAACAAATAACAATAAAACGGTGACTAACCGACAGCAATCTACAATTCACGTTGTCGTTAAGAAAAAATGGAGTGACCTGCCAGATGGCACGCCAGTAGATAAACTGCATACCCCAGTTAAGGTGCAGCTTTATAGGCGCGCAATTCCGGTGCCTGATACTGCGGATGGTGCTTCCGGGACAGTGGAGAAGCTTCCAGACCCGACACCTGTAGGCCCTGAGACGACACTATCGGGTGATTCCAAAGATCCTTGGACCGCGGATTTGGGATATCACGATACGACCGTGGAAAAGCAGCCAGTGGCGTACTTTGTGAAAGAAACATCGGGGCCCGGCGCTGGCTACACTGCGACGTATGACTACGAGTATAAAGATGACCCGGCCTCAACTGATGCAAATAATCCCATCACGCTGCAGCAGGTGACCGTATCTAATGCCCTACATGGGTTCGATATTTCAAAGGTGGCTGCAGGCACAGATAATCTCCTGGCCGGGGCAACGTATCATGTGAGTCATTATCTGGACACCGATAAGAAGTGGGTTGTGGATCAGAAATCGGATGACATCGTGTCTAAAGTTCCGTCTAAAGATGATGCCACTAAGGCAATCGTCCCCATGGAACCCGGGATTTACTTGATTCAAGAAGCTAAGTCCCCGGCAGGATACAAGCAGGACAATACGATCTACGCGTTAAAGCTGACACTAAGCAATGGTGAAACGGTTGAGAATGGGTGGCTGAAACCGACGACCGATTCAACGCCTCACTTTAGCTGGCTAACCACACCAATTACATCAACGAATATGACGGAGGCTGAGGAAGAAGCTAATGAAGCCCAGAAATGGGACCCTATTCCAGATACCCCACCGCAATCTGGATTCTACAATCCAGGCGGTCGTCCAAACCTAGTTCACTTTCAGCAAGAGGATAAGCTTAAGCCGCTCAAGGTCATTAAAGTCGATGCAGATGATACTGACCAGCTTTTGTCCGGAGCCGAATTCCAGATTGGCAAAGTGGATGATTCAGGCAAGCGGACTGGGAATGATCCGGTCACTTATAGGACCGACAGTAATGGTCAAATTGGGACTGTTAAGGGTGACAATGATGTGACCCCCACGACGGTGACGATGAAACCAGATGCAACGTATGCAATTAAAGAGGTCACACCGCCGAAAGATCATGAGCTTAATGGCACGATTGTCTACCTGAAGAATGGAAAGATTGCTGGAGGCGTTGACGCAGCTGGGCAGCCGCTCGCTGCAGATGCCGATGCGTTAAAGGCGTTCGGAGTGACATATTCAGATGATGCCACACAGCTTAAGTTCCCTGACAAACCGGTCGCTACTGGAAAAATTATAATAAGAAAAGTTGACGAGTCGAATCATTTTCTTTCTGGGGCGACCTTTGAACTAAAAGATGGGGCTAAGCCCGCGGCAACGCTCTCTCCGACTGATAAGGATGGGGCAATCAGTACTGCTTACCCAGCTGGGACTAAAGTGACGGTCACTGAGAAAACGGCTCCTGGTGGCTATCAGCAGTTGACTGGAAGCGCAGAGGTTACGTTTGACGCAGATGGCCAACCAGCCGTTAAGCGGACTGGTGATTTCCAGGACAATGTGACCCCTACGATTGATTCGAACTCTCATCTAGTGGTGTTGACTGTCAAAAATACGCCTTATAGTATCCTGCCTCACACCGGTGGCCCGGGTGATCGCGAATATCTGGTGTTCGCACTGTGTATGCTAGGCATTGCCGTACCCCAGTTTACAATTCAAGTGCAACACCCTGACGACTAGACCAAAAAGGCCATGAAGACCTATTCTTGTTAGT
>NZ_BOLT01000033.1:0-18041 GCF_016861805.1 Lacticaseibacillus sp. 53-4 | reverse complement strand
CCAACTTCTCCGCTCAGTCAGTATTCGCAACGCTCCAAACGTTGCTTTCAGACCGGCCAGATGCGATTTCATGTCCCAAATACCGAGGTGAATAATCCAGGTTCTCTTATTGTAACAAACTGAACCAACCTGGGCGGATATTTCCAGCGACGAATGCAGTCAAAAATGACGCGCCACGCAAAAAGTCACTCGCTGCACACGCGAGTGACTCATTTAGACATTTGCGTCATCATTTTGACGTGCACGGTGGCGTCCAGGTTGCAGTGATCATCCCAATGAATCTCCAGTGACTGCATCGTCGTGGCCAAGCGGGCCCAAATTTCCTGACCTTTGGGATCTTGAAGCAAGTGCCAGCCGGCTAAAATACGGTAGTACTTGTTGCCCTTTTTATCCACAAAATCGGGCAGCTTGTATTCAAGTTTGGCCGTTTGCAGATTGAAGATCACCGCCTCCATCGCCTCGGTGAGCACGACATTTTGGTCGAGCGCCTGGAACGCATACGGCCGACCCATCATCATCAGGACAAACGACACCAGCAGATCTGGCGCGTCGGCGCAAATCGCGCGCGCGACCGCATAGCTCGCTCGTATCCCCCAGGCTCTGATGTCACCGAGCTCGCTCGGGATAAAAGTCAGCTCACCGATGAATAGCGTCCCTTCTGGATTCGTGACGGCTGTTTGCATAATATGGCGCGAGTTGGAAATTGTTTGGCCTGTCGCCACGACCGCCAGCGCGTGGACAATTCGATAAGGCATCTCGGCCAGCTGGGCCGCCCCGCTTTTCAGGGCGGCGATCATGTCGGTCGTCAGCTCGGTCGCTTCTGCCAAACACTGCAACGAGTAATGACTGAGCGCAAACTGCGCAAGCTTTAGTTCCGTCAACGCGGCGCCTCCCGCTCTCAATTTAAATTATCATAATCAAAATGAGAAGCGTTGTAAAGACAGCTGTTTGACTCGCGAAATTTTGCTTGTGGCTACTTAACTTGGACCCGCGCTGCCGCGTGTGAAAGCGCCGCGGCAAGGCGCCGCACACCCGGTTCAATGTCACTGATCGCCGGGGCCGCGTACGTCAGCCGCGCGCCATTTTGCGTCGTGTGGCTAGGTGCCAAATTGCGGCCAGGCACCACGCTGACATGCGCTGGCAGCAGCACGTCGCGCTGAAGCTGGGTCATGTCTAGCCCAGTCGGCCCTTGCAACCAAAGGAAAAAGCCGCCGTTCGGCTCGGTGACGCTGTAGTCTGCCGGTAAAAACTTTTGCAGCGCATCCAGCATGACGTCCCGCTTGTCGCGGTAAGTGTCTTGCAGCTGGGTCAAGTGTGCCGGAAAATCGACGTGCGCCAGGTACTCGGTGACCCCGCGCTGGATCAGCGCACTCGACTCAACATCGGCCGCACCCTTGAGTGCCTCGATACCAGCCATGATCTCCGGTTCGGCGATCAGCCAGCCCAGGCGCAGGCTCGGCGACAGAATTTTGGACATACTGCCCAGAAACACGACGCGGCCCTGCGTATCAAACGACTTGACCGGCGGCAGGCTCGTCCCTTCGTAGCGCAGGAAGCGGTATGGTCCGTCTTCCAAGATCAAGACATCGAACTGGTTGGCCAGCCGCACCAAGGCGCCGCGCTTTTCCAGACTCATGACGGTCCCGGTCGGATTTTGAAAATCAGGCACCGTGTAAATCATTTTCACCGAGTGCGTCATGAGGATTTTTTTCAAGGCGACGAGGTCCATGCCGTCGTCTTCCATCGGCACTTCGTAGTAATTCGGCTCGTATTGGTTGAAGGCGGCCATCGCGCCCAGATAGGTCGGGGCCTCGACCACCAGGCCGTCACCGGGGTCGATCATCAGCCGCGCGGTGAGGTCGATACCTTGCTGTGCGCCCTGCGTGATCATGATGTGCTCGCCTGAAGTCTCGATCCCGTCAGCTTGCATCATCGTCGCCAGCTGATCGCGCAGCGGCCGGTAGCCCCAGCTATCAGCATACTGAAACGCCGCCGGGTTGGCCATCGCGTGATCCATTGCCGCCTGCAGTTCCGCCTGTGGGAACATGGCAGGATCCGGGTAGCCGCCAGCAAAAGAGATCTGCTGCGGGTCCGGCGCCGTGTACAGATCATTCAGCCCGGCATTTTGAGTTTCAGAAACGCGCTTAGCAAACTTCATACGATATCGACCTTTCCGATTGGGATTATCTCTATCGTAGGCGCTTGGCGGGGTTAAGTAAAACTCATCTTTTTCTATTTATGATGAAACAATATCACTTAAGAAGCTACAGGAATCTTTTCAACTTCTTCGAGGTGCATATCTTGGTTAGGACTGTAAACGATGTGCAGATAATAAGTTTTGCCTTCTGTGGCTTCGGTAAATTTGAAATATTCTTTCTGGTGAGGTTTTATCACTTTCGTTTTTTTCTCATCCCCTGACTTAGGCTTACTACCTTGAATGAATGGGTACAAAAATGAAGTTGCTTTGCAAACATCCACTGTTCCATTTGGGGGAATAATCACGCTATTTATAAATTCAGGATGAAATTAAAAATTGTGCGAAACTTAAGCCTCCGTGACTCATCGCCGTTCGGAGAAATTCCAATTATCTCTGGATCATTCGCGTCGTCAGCTTCTTGTCCATTTGATACTTTGAGCCTTGCTGGCGCTTTGCCATAGTTCATCACTCTTAACTTATACCCCTGTTTAACATTCTTATCCGGGTGACCACCAGAACCTGAAATAGGTTCCTCATTTGCAATAAAGTCAAAGATCAACTTCGGTTTAGGATCTGTTTCTTCTTCAACCTGCTTTTTCAATAAAGCGTTAGACCTATGGTTAAATACAACACCGATTACACTGATGATAACTGCAACCACCGCCATAACTTGACTGAAATTCATTTCAAATCTCCTCTCTAGCCCATATCCAATCCGATGTATTACACAGTTATAATAGTAAATTTAGTTAACCAGTGCAATAACAAAAGACAGACTGACAGTGTGGATTCGAAAAAACAGTCTGTATTCGTTTGTCAGACTGCAGTAACAATTCCATGAGAGCCCCCCTCATCGCGGTTTAATCCCCCGGTGTTAAGCTATTTGTCATGCTTATCACAGTTATCGGAGGGATTTTCTCATGAATGCCAAGTCTAAAGATGAAGGCGCAGGCGGCAGTGTCCAGCGCTCGCTAAAAACGCGCCATCTGTCGATGATCGCGCTCGGCGGCAGTATCGGCACCGGCCTGTTTGTCACCAGCGGCTCAACCATCGCCACGGCCGGCCCTGGCGGTGCGCTGCTGGCCTACCTGGCCATTGGTGTGATGGTGTATTTTCTCATGACCAGCCTGGGCGAAATGGCGACCTACATGCCAGTGTCCGGGTCGTTTGCCGAGTATGCCACGCGCTTCGTCGACCCCGCGGCCGGGTTTGCGCTCGGGTGGAATTACTGGTTCAACTGGGCGATCACACTGGCCGTCGACATTTCCACCACGGCGATTCTCATGCACTTCTGGCTGCCGCACATCCCCGGCTGGATTTTCTCGGTCGGCTTTCTGACCCTGATTTTTGCGCTGAACATCATCTCGGTGAAGGCGTTCGGCGAGACCGAGTACTGGCTCGCGATGATCAAAGTGGTCACGGTGCTCGTATTCCTGGCGGTCGGGCTTCTCACCATTGTCGGCGTGCTTGGCGGGGGCCAATCGATCGGTCTGCGCAATTTCACCATCGGCGACGCGCCCTTCCACGGCGGGCTGCCGGCGGGCCTGTCGGTGTTCGTCGTCGCGGGATTTTCATTTCAAGGCACGGAGCTCATCGGCATCACGGCCGGCGAATCCGCGACCCCGGAGAAAAGTATTCCCAAAGCGATCAAGGAAGTCTTCTGGCGCATCCTGATTTTCTATATCCTCGCCATTGCCGTCATCGCCGCGCTGATTCCTTACACGGATCCGAACCTGCTGGGCGCCAGTGAAACCCACGTCGCCATGTCGCCGTTCACGCTGGTCTTTCAGCGCATCGGTATGGCCGGCGCGGCGAGCCTGATGAACGCCGTGATTCTGACGTCGGTGCTGTCGTCCGCCAACTCGGGCATGTACGCATCCAGCCGCATGCTTTGGGCAATGGGCTCAAACGGCATGGCCCCGCGCATTTACGGCAAAACGAACCGGCGCGGTGTGCCACTGCCGGCGCTGCTCTTGACCACGCTGGTCGGCGCGCTGACATTTCTCACCAGCGTCCTCGGCAGCAACGTCTACCAACTGCTGGTCGCGGCCAGTGGGCTCACCGGCTTCATTGCCTGGATCGGCATCGCCCTGTCGCATCTGCGCTTCCGGCGCGCGCTGATCAAGCAGGGCCACTCGGTCGACGAGCTCGTGTATCACGCCAAGCTTTTTCCCTTCGGCCCGCTGCTCGCACTGGTGCTCGGCCTGGTGGTCATCATCGGCCAAGACATCCCGTCGCTAAAGGCCTTCGCCTGGGACAAGCTACTGATTTCGTACATGTCAATCCCGTTGTTCGTGATCCTGTTCACCTGGTATAAGGTCAAGCACCACACGCACCTGATCCCGCTGGACAAAATCAAACTCAAGGACTAACGCTTAGCTGTCAGCCGCGTGCTGGCAGCTTTTTTCGTCACTGAAAAAATACCCCTTTGCACGGAGCCCACAATTGGTGTAGGGTAGCTTTCGTTAGCTTACTAACGAAAGGACGATTCAGATGCAAAATTTTGGGCGGGTCATCAAACAGGCCACCAACCAAATGAATAAACACATGGACACCTACGCCAAGCAGTTCGGCCTGACCGGCACGCAGATGTCGATCATCGATTTTGTCGGCAACCATGGCCAGGTCTTGCAGCGTGACATCGAGGCCGAGTTCGCCATTCAGCGCTCCACCGCCACGCTGACGCTGCAGCGCATGGAGAAAAGCGGCCTGATCAAGCGCACCGCATCAGCCAGTGACGCCAGGCAAAAAGCCGTGAGCCTGACGCCAAAGGCCACCAAGCTGAAACAAAAAATCACGGCCTACATTCAGGGCCAACAGCAGGCGATGGAACAAGCCTTCACCTCTGCCGAGCAGGCCGTCTTCAACCGAATGATCACCACCTTCATCCAGCTGAACGGAGGCGCCCATGAGTGATTCTGAACGCATTCGCCCCCGCGTCATCGGCGCGGTGCTCGCCACTGGCATCATGTCGTTTTGCGGCGTGATCGTCGAAACCGCCATGAACGTCACCTTCCCCACGCTGATGCGCGAGTTTCACGTCGCCACCAACACTGTGCAATGGATGACTACCCTTTACCTGCTAGTGGTTGCCTCGATGGTGCCACTTTCAGCCACGCTCAAGCGCCGCTTCAAAAACAAGCCGCTGTTTCTGGTTGCCATCACGCTGTTCATCGCCGGCGTGGCGCTAGACGCGGTGGCCCCGCACTTTTGGGTGCTGCTGCTCGGCCGCGGCATTCAGGGCCTGGGCACTGGCATCGCGCTGCCGTTGATGTTCAACATCATTATTGAGCAGGTCCCGCAGTCCAAAATTGGCAGCATGATGGGCATCGGCACCATGATCACCGGCGTCGCGCCGGCGATCGGCCCCACATTCGGCGGGCTGGTCGTTTCGGCGTTGAGCTGGCGCTTCATTTTCGTCTTTCTGCTGCCGCTGCTGGTGCTCGCGCTGCTCCTCGGCCTGTTTTGCATCGAGCAAAAAGTGCCGACCACCAAGGCCAGCACCGACCTGCCCAGTGTGGCGCTCATCATCGTCACCTTCTGCGGCCTGATTTTCGGCATCAGCAACTTTGGCAGCACCCCGTTTTTGACCCTTAAAGTCGCCGGCGCAATGGTGCTGGGACTCATCGCTTTGACCCTGTTCATCTGGCGGTCAGGCCACCTCGAGAGCCCAATCATCAACCTAACACTGTTCAAAAATGCCGCGTTCACCAGCCACATCCTGGCATTTGCCATGCTTCAGATCAACGCGCTGGGGCTGTCCTTCCTGCTGCCGAACTATATTCAGCTGGTCGATGGCGGCACACCGCTGACCGCTGGCCTCATTGTCCTGCCTGGTGCTGCAGTGGGTGCGCTCCTGGCGCCGTTAAGCGGCCGTCTGTACGATAACGTCGGGCCCAAGCTTCCGCTGCGTCTGGGCAGCGCCATCACGCTGCTGGGCATCATTCTCATGGCCGCAGTGCCGCGGCTCACGGATCCGTTGATTTTGGCACTTTACCTGGTCTTCATGATCGGCATCGGCCTGAGTATGGGCAACCTGATGACCAACGGCCTGCGCCAAGTCGCAAAAGCCGAGCAAACCGATGGCAACGCGATTTTCAACACCACGCAGCAATTCGCCGCCGCGGTCGGCACCAGTGTCACCGCCGCGCTGATTGCCGCCAGCCAAAAGACCGCCGCCACCGTCGCGCAAGGCACCATGACCGGCGCCTTGCACACCCTGATTTTGCTGGCCCTCCTGTGCGCTTTGGGCCTCGGGTTGATCGTTCGCGTCACCCGCAGGCACGCCGCTGACTAATATCACAAAAAGCTTGCCACACCGGGGATTTTCCCTGGTTGTGACAAGCTTTTTGATTACGCTGAATGATCAACGCCGGCTTAGAAAAAAGCGAAGACGCGGCCCGAATCAGGCCGCCGCTTTGGCCTGGGTCCGCCGCGTCGCCCAGATCAGCAGCGCGAAACTCAGAACCAGGACACCGCCAAGGACGGTGTAAGTGTGCGCGCCCCAGGTCTTGATGAACTGACCGAAGAAAAAGTTACCCAGCGGCTGGACCCCATCGTACACCAGAAAAATCAGCCCGAACACGCGGCCAAGCAGCTCACGCGGCGTCATGCCCTGCATGAGCGTGGCGACACTGCTGAACATCTGCGAGTTGACGAAGCCGTTGATCAGCGCCAGCGCGAGCCACAGGAAATGCGTGAGGTGGAACCCGAGCCCCACCATCAGCACGCCGATGACCAACTGCTCCGTGTAGACTTGCATCACCGACACACGCTGGCGCTGCAGTGACAACACGGCACCGCCCAGCAGCCCCCCGCACGCATTGATCAGCAGAAACGTGCTGTAGGCGCTCGGCCGTCCGGCATACAGATGGTCGGCCATGTACGGTGCCGCCAGCAAGAACCCGGCCGCACAAAAGTTGAACGCCCCGAGCGCCAGCATCATCAAAGCCAGCTGGTGATTGCCCACCACGTACTTCAGGCCATAGATGGTGTCTTTGATGGGGTCGCTGGCATCCTCACCCGGTTTGAACACCGGACTGTTCAGCGTCCACACCAAAAGCGCGGCCACCACGTAAGACCCCGCATTGATCAGCAGAAAGCCCTGAAAGCCGAGCCGGCCAGTGCTTAAAAGCAGGCCGCCAATCAATGGCGAAAGGATGCTGGCCATGCTGAAAACAGCGTTAGCGATGGCATTGAACCGCTGAAGCGCCGGCGCTTCGATAATATCAGGCGTGATGGCTTTGGCCGCGGGAAAGTTGATGGTGGTCATGAGGTCCAGCACACTGGTGATCAAAATCAGCAGCCAGGTCTGCGGCGCGTTTGGGTCGATCAGCCAGGCACCGAACACACAAATGGCGGCGGCAATCGCGTTGCAAACGAGCATGACCCGCTTGCGGTCGTGATGGTCGACGATAACCGCCGCCAGGAAATCACCAAGGAAGAACATGGTGCCGCCGACACCGGTGATCAGGCCGATGAGCTTGGTGTCCCCGGTCTGCTTAACGACCAGCCAGTTGAGGCCGAGCAGGTAAATCGCACTGCCAAGCTGTGAAATGAATGGACTTAGAACCAGTTGAATACTAAAGCGATGTTTTTGCATAACAATAATTATATCGCAGGCCCGGTAAGCGTGCATCACCCCCGCGCGCTTTTATAAAATCAGGCTTCGGGTTCGCAACGGGGAAGTGGCTAGCGACGTACGAGGCCTCGCCGCTAAAAACCGGCGGCAATGCCTCGAACTAGGCTACCCATTCCCCTGCGCACCATACAAAAAAACAGCACCCCGCGCTTGCGGAATGCTGTTTCATAATACTGATGATTAGTCGAGGATCTCAGAAACGACCCCGGCACCAACAGTACGGCCACCTTCACGAACGGTGAACTTGGTACCCTTTTCAAGGGCAACAGGCGCGATCATGTCGACTTCGAAGGTAACGTTGTCGCCAGGCATAACCATTTCAACGCCATCAGGCAGTTCGATCACACCAGTAACATCAGTGGTGTGGAAGTAGAACTGAGGACGGTAGTTGGAGAAGAATGGCGTGTGACGGCCACCTTCTTCTTTTGTCAGGACATAAACTTCAGCCTTGAACTTCTTGTGGGTCTGGATCGAACCTGGCTTAGCCAAAACTTGGCCACGCTCAACCTGATCACGGTTGATCCCACGAAGCAGGACACCAACGTTGTCGCCGGCTTCGCCAAGATCCAAGGTCTTACGGAACATTTCGAGGCCAGTAACAACTGACTTCAAAACTTCGTCGTGCAGACCAACGATTTCGACTTCGTCACCGATCTTAACCGTCCCACGGTCGATACGACCGGAAGCAACGGTACCACGACCAGTGATGGTGAAGACGTCTTCAACAGGCATCAAGAAAGGCTTGTCGGTGTCACGAACTGGCGTTGGGATGTACTCGTCAACGGTGTCCATGAGTTCCTGGATAACCTTTTCTTGTTCTGGATCGCCCTGCAGAGCCTTAAGCGCTGAGCCACGGATGACAGGAATATCGTCACCAGGGAAATCGTATTCGGACAGCAGTTCACGAACTTCCATTTCGACCAAGTCGATCAGTTCGTCATCGTCAACAAGGTCTGTCTTGTTCAGGAAGACAACGATGTAGTCAACGCCGACCTGACGAGCCAGCAGAATGTGTTCGCGAGTCTGTGGCATTGGGCCATCAGTAGCGGCAACGACCAAGATCGCACCATCCATCTGAGCGGCACCAGTGATCATGTTCTTAACGTAGTCAGCATGCCCAGGCGCATCGATATGTGCGTAATGGCGCTTTTCCGTTTCGTATTCAACGTGGGCGGTGTTGATCGTGATGCCACGTTCCTTTTCCTCAGGCGCAGCATCGATTGATGCGTAGTCCTGTTCCTTGGCCAGGCCTTTAGCAGCCAGGACCTTGGTGATCGCCGCGGTCAGAGTGGTCTTACCGTGGTCAACGTGCCCGATGGTACCAATGTTAACGTGGGGCTTTGTGCGTTCATAGTGTTCTTTTTCAGCCATGAAAAAACGAACCTCCTGTATTTTTTTCGTAAAGACACAGGCGCAAAAGCCCGTAATCCTTTACGTTCTATAGTACTACATTCACGCCGAAATACCAAAAAGATATTTCGACTGGAAATGAATTCCGAAGTTGATTATACCAGAACCCACGGGTTTGTAAACAGCTGGCCGTCAAGTTTTCACCCTTTACACGTGAAAACTGTCTGCTGCTTACTTGGCCATTTCACTCAACTTAAGGGTCTGCTCGCCCAGCCAGTTGAACAAGGCGGTCTCCTCAGCGGTCACGCCGGCACCTTCTTTATTGAGGTAGCTGGTTGCAAAATGCTTGGGATCCGTCACGGACTGGTCGATGAACGGATACAGGTAGCCGAGTTCGAACCGCAGCGTCTCGACCGTCGCGCGCATCAGCTCGGGGTCGGTCAGCCCAATTTGGAGCTGCACCTGGTTGAGTACGGCCAGCAGGGTCTTGTCGTTCATGACCCCTGACAGCTTGCTCGGCACGACTTTGCCTTCAGTCTGGTAGCCCAGCACCTTGACCGGCTCGTCGGCTCCCACCGCCGTCAGCGCGTCCAGCAGGCTGACGCGAATTGCCGGGTGGACATCCGGATCAGTCAGGTTTGGCGTGGCCGCGGCGATCATGCTGGCTTTCGGCAGCCGGCCGAGGTCTGAAATCATCGTCTCCTGCGTGTGGGCATCGAACCCGCCTAGGTGGCGCAACTTTTTGGCCAGCTGGTTGATCTCGTCCCCATGCGCAGACATGTCCGCCTGCTCTGCGTCTGCGATGCGCTTGGTCAGGTCCGCTTGTTTTCGCCCGTCAACATGGTGCAAGACTGCCCAGGCGAAGCGGTAATCCGGCAGCGCCAGCAGCACGTCAAACAGCACGTTAATCGTGCTGTCACCGCTGAGAAAATCCTCCATGTACTGACTGACGTACGGCAGCGCCAGGCTGGGCTGCTTGAGGCCGACATAAGACTTGACCAGCGGCCGGGCAACCTCGAACACCGGAGTTTCCTTGTAGGCTTTTTCCAGGTGGGCCACCGCGCTAGCGTAATTCTTCTTTTGCAGCGCCGAAACACCCAGAGTCAGGTGGCGACTGGCATTGTTGGGCAACGGGACAATTTTGGCCATGTTTGTTCTCTCCTTTTTGCTTCTTATCTCATGATAACAGTCCTCACGCCTGCTGGACAGAATCAGGCCACGAAAAAAGCCGCACCGACTGGGGTGCGACTTTTCGTGAAAAACTACTGGCGCTTGGCGCTGTTTTGGTTGACTTCCATGATGACCGGCAGGATCACCGGACGCCGCTTGGTGTGATCAAACAGGAAGCGGGACAGGTCGTCGCGCACGGACTGCTTCAACGTGCTCCAGTCGAAGGACTTGTTGTCCAACTGCTTTTGCACCGACTTCTCGACGACGCCGCTCGACTCGTTGAGCAGATCCTTGGAAGTCTTGACGTAAACGAAGCCCTTGCTCTGGATCTTCGGCTTGGACACGATTTTCTTCTTCTTGCGGTCGATGGTGACCACTGCGATGAAGATCCCGTCCTCAGCCAGCATCTTGCGGTCGCGCAGGACGATGTTGCCGATGTCGCCGACGCCAATGCCGTCGATCATGGTGTTGCCGGCGTCCACGTGCCCGGAGATGTGCAGCTTGCCCTTGTCGTAGGAGATGATGTCCCCGACGTTTGGCATCAGGATGTGATCAGCCGGAATGCCGGCGTCCGCCGCGATTTCGCGGTGGGCCTCAAGCTGGCGGAACTCACCTTCGACCGGGATCACGAACTTCGGCCGCAGCAGGTTGATCATTAGCTGCAAGTCGTCCTTGTTCGCGTGACCCGACGCGTGCAAGTCATCGGAAATGGCCTTGACCTCGCCGCCTGCGCGGTAGATCATGTCGCGGGTCTTGGCCGCCATGGTTTCCATCGAGTGGCTGACCGTGGTCGTGATGTAAACTAGGTCGCCTTCGTGAATGTGAACCAAGCGGTGCTTGTTGTTGGCCATGCGCTGAAGGGACTTCAACGGCTCGCCCATGCGGCCGGTTTCCAGAACCACCGTCTCCTCAGGCTTGAGGTCCTTAAGTTCCTTGGTGGAAGCCAAAATGTCGTCGTTTGGCAGTACCAGCGCGTTCAGGCGCATCGCGGTTTTGACCACGCGCTCGACTTCGCGGCCGGTCAAGACGACCCGACGGTTGGTTTGCGCCGCGGCGTTCAGCACCTGCTGGATGCGCTGGATGTTGTTGGCCACGCCGGCCACAATGATCCGTCCGTCTTGATAATGGAAGGTTTCCTCAATGTGATCGTAAATTTCGTTCTCACTGGCGTGCGGGTACGGGGACTCCGCGTTGTTGGAGTCGGACATCAGTGCCAGCACGTTGTGGTCGCCAATTTTCGCCAGGCGTGACAAGTCGGTGCGGTACATCTTGGGTGCGCCTTGGTCGAACTTGAAGTCGCCGGTGTAGACGATTGAACCGTTCGGGGTCTGAACGACGACGCCCAGACTGCCCGGAATGCTGTGGGTCGTCGGGAAGAACGACACCTTGACCTTGCCGAAGTCGATGACCGACTTTTCGGTGATCACGTGGAAGTCCTTGAACTTCTTGGCTTTCGGGTTGGCCGTCAGGGTCAACTTGGCCAGTGCAACGGTCAGTGCGGAGCCGAAGACCGGCACCGGATGCTCGCCGATGAAGTACGGCAAGGCGCCGATGGCATCGGCATGGCCGTGAGTCAGAAAGATGCCGGCAATTTTGTCTGCATTTTCGGTCAGGTACGTTAAGTCAGGAATCACAACATCGATCCCCAGCAGCTCGTTGTCCGGATATTTCAGGCCAAAGTCGACAACGAAAATTTGATCGTCCACTTCGATCGCGTACATGTTTTTGCCGTTCTCACGCACACCACCGAGGGCGACCACTTTGATTTTACTCATAGGTACACCTCGTAGATTGTATTAGGTTTTTCCGCCACCCTAAGGTGACAACGAATTATTCCTTGTTCCAGTGTACCACAGGAACCTAGGAAAGCCTATCCGAGCCGCTAGCGCAGGGGTATAAAAAACCACCCTGCGGCAGCAAAGTGGTTGAATAGTCGATATTAACGACGCAGGCCGAGGCTTTGGATCAAGTCGCGGTAACGTGTGATGTCCTTGTTGCGCAGGTAGCGAAGCAAGTTACGGCGTTGGCCGATCTTCTTCATTTCACCAACGTATGAGTGATAGTCCTTCTTGTGAATGGACATGTGGTTCGTCAAGTTGTTGATGTCGGCGGTCAAAAGCGCGATCTGGACCTCTGGTGAACCAGTGTCGCCCTCTTTACGTCCGTACTTCTTGATGATTTCTTCTTTTTGTTCTTTTGTAACAGCCATGGAATATTTCCACCCTTCTTATAAATTGCCTGAGACTGAGCGAAGCGCGGTGAGCCGCTGGGCTAAGTGTCAGGTTCTTGGAACGGGTATTACTTTACGCTATTGGCGCGCACATTGCAACTGCGGCTTACCGCGGTGTCTGGACGCGCAGGAACGCGTGGATCACGTCCCGCAGACCCGTGTACCCATTATACAGGGCGAGCCCCACGATCACCAGCTACGCCAAGCCGTAAACAACCGATGTGCGACTCTTGAACTCCGGAATCGCAGTTACGAAAAAGGCACCGGCACCGACAAACCAAATCGCGTTGACGCATGCTGACCGTAATAACTGTTTTTCCGTAACCGGTGAAGCCAGCGACGCATGATGTTGACTCATTAAGCAACAGTCCTTCCTGGACACAGCTATCAAGCATTTTCCCTTTACAACTTTTTATTGCAAAGAGGCTGGGCCTTCGGTATAATGCTATCTGTTGAAACAAAAGTGACGCACTACAAAACTCAGCCCGGAGGTGAAATTCATGCCACAAATCAAACAAGCAATCAAGCGGGTCAAGACCCAGGAAGCTTCTCGTCAGCTGAATATCGGTCAAAAGAACGATATGCGCACGACCGTTAAGAAGTTCCGCGAAGCCGCAGCTGCCGGCGCTGACAACGCGCAGGACCTGTACAAGGACGCAGCACGCGCCTTGGATATGGCTGCCACCAAGCACCTGATCCACAAGAACAAGGCTGGCCGCGACAAGAGTCGGCTTCACGCCCTGCTTAAAAAGTAACACGATTGCCTGCCGTGTGCAGGCTTTTTTTTATGGTGCAAAGGCGGGCGCACCACGTTAACCACCGCCGATGATACGCCGCAAGCCTCGTGCTTGCGGCTTTTTGTTTACCCCGCCTCTTTGAGGGCCGTCCACAGACCGGTCACATTGGCGACCGCGGCACCGAGAATCACCGGCCAAATGATCGCCCACGGCCCGTCAGCCAGCCGGTCCAACCGGAAAAAGCCGAGAACCAGCCCGTTCATCAGGACAACCACCACAATCACGCCCGTCTGCAGAAGCATTTCCGCCACGGTGTGTCAAGTGATCGGCCACCTACCGAGGCGGCGTTGGGGCCGGGCATGGAACCCATCAATTTCAAAAACGCCCGCGATAATCAAAACTAGAACTTCCAGGCCAATAAAATTCGCGCTGATCAGCCAGCGGGCCTGGGTGAGCGCAAAAGCTAACATCACCAGCAGCTCGGCCGGCAGCAGCACCATTAAAGCGCCACTGAGCACCCGCAGCACGCGCTTCTGCGTGTATGTATCGTAGCGGATCAACAGCTGCTCCAGCCAGTTCTTATTCATCGGCGTCACCCCCGTTGTCCCTATGTTAAAAGCGGCACCGCGGGCCAGCAAGCATTTGCCCTCGGCACCAAAAACGGCGCCGCAGCCTGGGCTGCGACGCCGTCAGATCATGCCCCTAAGGTAATTTTTTGCCCGCTGGTGTACTGCAGGACAAACAGTTCAAACGCCAGATTTTTATCGACCCGGCCGGTTTTCATCGCGGTTTCGGTGTCAACTAGACCGCTAAAGGCCCGGCGCAGCGTTTTGCCGTCTACGCGGCGGATCTCCTGCAGCGCCTTTTTGATCCGAAACGGGTGAACTTTCAGGGTCTGCTGAATGTCGCCTTGGCCGTACCCCTTCTTGGCCAAGATCTGCACTTGCAGCAGCAAGCGAAACTGCATGACCAACAGCGCATTCAGGTGGATTGGTTCCTCTTTTTGGAGCAGGAGGTCGCGGTACAAACTCAGCGCCTGCGTGGTGTTCTTGCGCACCACCGCGTCGACTAGGTCAAAGACGCGGTCTGTCAGCGCCTTGGGCACCAGCTCGTCGACCGCCTGGGCATCGATGGTCGCCCCTTCCGCCGCGTACAGCTTGAGCTTGGGCAGCTCATGTACCATCGCCGTGTACTCACCGGCCGTGCGCTGCACCAACGCATTCAGCGCGTCCGGCGTGATCTGCAGGTGCTGGGCCTTGAGCTCGCGCTGCACGGCAGCCTCGGCGGCGCGCTGATCCAGCGGCGCCACGTTGACGATTTTGGCTGAGCGGTTCAGCGCCTTGACCACGTTCTTGCGCGCATCCAGCTTCTCGTATGGCGCGACGATCACCATCACGGTCGAAGGCGCAGGCTGCTTGAAGTAGGCCTCTAGCCCCTGCACATCGTGCTCGGGCCCGGACTTGGGCTTTTCCCCAGTCAAAAAGTACGGGTCAGAGATCACCACTTCACGCCAGTCACCGAAAAACGGCGGCGAGGCGGCGTCGTCTAGCGCCACCCCGACCGCGGTTTGCCGCATGTCGTAGGTGGCAAAGTTCATGGTCTGCTGATCTGGTGGAATGACGGCTTTAAGCGCGGCCAAGGCCTGGTCGACCAGCGCCTGCTCGGTGCCAAGCAGAAGCACCAGAGGCGGCAAGTCGCCTTTTTTTAACTGTCTGATCAGTTCCTGAACGGTCATGGGCCGCCTTCTTCCGCTAAAAATTGATGCACGGTGTGGGCCGTACTGCTCGCATCGACCCACACCGCCCCGCTTGTCGCCGTGTTCAGCCATGGCACCCCGGCCGCCTGCAGCGTGACCAGCGTTTCCTGATGCGGGTGGCCATAACGATTGGCCACCCCGGCGGAGATCAGCGCGAGCTTTGGGGTGATCTGCTGGATGAATTCTGGCGCGGACGACGTCTTGGAGCCGTGATGGCCCACTTTTAACATGTCCACGTCGAGCGCTTGCGGCATCAGCTCACGCGTTTCCACGCCTTGGTCCGCATCCCCGGTGAACAGCCAATTGCTGTCCCCTATTTTACCATAGAGCACGATGGAGTCCGCGTTTTTCTCCGTGGCGGTCGTGCCGCTGGGAGCCACCACGCGCAGCTTCAGCGGCCCAACAGACAACGTCTGGCCGGCCAGGACCTGAACGTGCCGCGTCACCTTGCCCTGCTTGGCCGCCACGATGTATGGGTGACCCGCGGCCAGCGGTGTCGTCACCAGCGTCGTCACCGGCATCAATTTGGTGACAACGGCTGCGTCACCCACGTGATCCGCGTCCGCGTGCGTCAACACCAGCGCGTCCAAGTGAGTGATCCCGCGTGCCCGCAGATAATTAACGATTGCGCGCTTGGCCGGCGGATTGGCGGAAAAGCCAAAACCGCGGCCACCAGTGTCAATCAAAATCGCGCCTTGCTTGAACGGCGCTTCAATCAGCAGCGAATCGCCTTGACCGACGTCGAACATGGTCACGCGATACTGCGGGTGCACATTGACCACCAGCCAGGCCACTACGACCCAGCCAACCAGCCACTGCCAGCGGCCAAACGCGAGCCCAACCAGGACCAACACCACCCCTAGTGCCGCCAAGCTCACCGGAACCGCCCCGAAAATAATTTCACCAGGCAGCGTGGCCAGCGCCGTTAAACCTTTTTCGGCGCGGATCAGGACAGTCTCAAGAGCACCGCTGCCCGGGGCGCGCGGCCAGAGGCTGACCACCACCAGCGCCGGCATCAACGCCAGCTCAAACACCGGCATCAGAAGCCAGCTGAACACCGACGCGAGCAGGTGCACCCGAAACGTGTGGAACAGTACCACCGGCGTGCTCACCAGCGCCAGCCGCCAGCTCATTCCCCAGCGGCCGGTGTTGATCACCAGTAGCACGAAGCACAGCAAGTAGGTCAACTGCCCGCCCATGATGTGCAGGACGTACGGCTGCAGTGCCAGGTTCAACGCGACCGCCGCGGAAAAACAGTCCAGTGGCGTCCACTGCCAGCCGAACCGGTCGTTTAGCATCGCGATGATCCGCAGCCACACCGCGCGCATGATGCCGGCGGCCGGTGGAATCAGCACCAAAAGCGCCGGCAACAGCCCCAGCAGGCTCCAATCGACCGCCTCTTTAGGCAGCCGCAGCCGGTCAGTCAGCCAGTACAGCGCGCCAATCAACGCATAAAGGTGCAGACCCGAAACCGAGAACAGGTGAAATATCCCCAGCGTCACAAAGGCGTCGCGCTGCTCGGCAAAATCACTGTCGACCTGTCCCAGCAGCAACCCCTTCGCATACGCCTGCGTGCGCGGGGCGAGCTGGCGCAGATGGAGCAGCACTTTGGCCCGAAGCACATGTAGCTGCTCGATGATGCCCCGGGCCGGCCGGACCTTCACATCCAGGGTTTGCTGCTCACTTTGCCAGGCCAACTGGTTCTGCCGCCAGGCGTAGATGGCGTAATCGAACTCGTAGGGATTGCGCGCGCCACTGAGCCGGGTCACGTCGCCGTGCCAGGCAACGGTGGCGATGCTGGTCATCTGCTTTAACACCGCGGCCTGCTCTGGGGTCACCTTCGCGCTGCCGCTGATTTTGACCCCATTGGCTGAGGTGCCAGTGTAGCGCACCAGCTCGCCAGTCACCTGCCACGCGGTCGGCATCACCGTTACCACCCCGCTGGGCTTGGGCGGTGCTGCCGTGAGCTGGGCCGCACGAAAGCCCCACGCCAGCCCGACGGCCAGCGCAAGCGGCAACCCAAGTTTGGCGATCCGCCCCGCCTTGAAAAACGCCCACAAGATCAGTGGCACGCCGAGCCACCAGGGCTGCATGACTAGCAGCATGCCGCCCAGGCCCGCGGCCAGCAGAAAAATCCCGCGCCGGTTCATGGCCCGACGGTGACCAGCGGCGCCAGGCGCTCGAATGTTTTGTCGCCAATGCCGCTGACGTTTTTCAAATCCTCAACCGCCTTGAACCCGCCATTTTGGTCGCGGTAGGCGATGATGTCGGCCGCCTTTTTCGGCCCGATGCCGGACAAGGTCTGCAGCTCCGCTTCGGTGGCCGTGTTCAGGTTGACCAAGGCACCGGCACTGCTGCTGGCGCCCGCTGAGGCCGAGCCACCGCCCGTAGGCATGGCGGCCGGCGGGGGCTCTTCCCCGACTTTAGGAATGTAAAGGCTCTCCTGGTCGACAGCGACCTGTGCCAGGTTGACCGTGCTCACATCGGCCTGCGCGACCAGCCCCCCAGCCAGTGCCACCACGTCGACCCAGCGCGTGGTTGGCCCCACCGGATACACCCCAGGCTTGGCCACGGCCCCTTTGATGTGCACGTAGCCTTTTTTGGGCGGCGCACTGCTGGTGGCGGCAGCGCTGCTGACCCCACTGCTGACGCTACTCACACTCGCCACGAGTGGTTCGGCCACCGGCGCCTCGGTCGGTTGGCGGCCCTGCCACCAGAAGAACAGCCCGACCACTGCCGCCACCAGCCCCAGGTACCAGTACTCCCGCACCCATTCCTTCAGTGTTGCCATTTTGATCACCTCGCAGTTAGATTACGCGAGGCCACCAAAAAACCGCCGCAGCTGCCTGCGACGGTCCAAGGCCAAAACTGGCCGCTTACTTAGGCGCTACGATATTTGGAGTTGAAAGGCATCTTGCCTCGAAACTCCTTTTTATATACCATTTTTATGTCTGAGCACA